>NZ_JBIAPU010000034.1:0-132671 GCF_042888465.1 Streptomyces sp. NPDC002888
TGAGGCTGACCGCGCAGGCCGAGATCCTCGTCTCCCACACCGAAGCGGTTCTCGAACGCCTGGAGCGCGCGGAGGCGGACATCGCCGCCTCCCTGTCCGACGTGACCGGCACCCTGCGCGTCGCCTCGTTCCAGACGGCCGCCCTGGCCCTCGTCCCGACCGCGCTCGGCCTGCTGCGTGACCAGCACCCCCACCTGCGCGTCCACGTCACGCACATGGAGCCGGAGCAGTCCCTGCCTGCCCTGCAAGCACGCGACTTCGACCTCGTCCTCGCCGAGGAATACCCGGGCAATCCCAACTCGCGGCCCGCCGAACTCGAACAGGAAGTCCTGCTCGACGACCCCTTGCACCTCGCCATGCCGCAGCCGGCCGACGCAAGGGACGCCGACGGCCCGACGGCGGCGCTCCGCTCACTCGCCGACCACCCCTGGGTGATGGAACCCGAAGGCACAGCCGCCCGGCACTGGGCCATGACGCTGTGCCGCAACGCCGGCTTCGAACCCGACGTACGGTTCGAGACCACCGACCTCCTGCTCCATCAGCGCCTCGTCGAGCAGAAACACGCCGCGGCTTTCCTGCCCGGCCTCGTCTGGAGCGGGCAGCCCCCGACCGTCACCCTGCGCCAGCTCCCCCACGGCCGGCGCACACGCCGCATCTTCACCGTGGTACGCCGCGGCAGCAGCCGGCACCCCGCCATCCAGGCATGCCGGAACGCCCTCCGCCACGCGGTCACACTCCATTCCGGCCAGGCGCAGTGATTGTGGTGCAGCATCACCTCGGTGCGCGGCCGGTGGTGGTGCTCCACGAAGGCGACCACACAGTCGGTACCCCGCTCCACCCGGCGGTGCGCCTCGGACAGCATGGCGTAGGTCTTGCCGACGCCCGGTGCCGCGCCGAGATAGATCCGGAGCTTGCCGCGTGCCATGTTCACCCTTCGAAGCGGTAGCCCATGCCGGGCTCCGTGATGAGGTAGCGGGGATGCGCGGGATCTGTTTCCAGTTTGCGCCGCAACTGGGCCATGTAGACCCGCAGGTAGTTGGTCTTGTTGCTCTGGGAGACGCCCCAGACCTCCTGGAGCAGGTGCTTCTGGGAGACCAGCCGCCCCGGGCTGGTGACCAGGATTTCCAGCAGATGCCACTCGGTGGGCGTGAGCCGGACGTCGCCACCGCCTCTGTTCACCTTCTTGGCCAGCAGGTCGATGGTGAAGTCGTCCGTCTCGACGAGCGTGGTCCCAGGGGCGAGTGGCACCTCCTCGGTGCGGCGGACTGCCGCCCGCAGCCGGGCCAGGAGCTCGTTCATGCTGAACGGCTTGGTGATGTAGTCGTCGGCGCCCGCGTCGAGGGCGGCGACCTTCTCGTCGGACGCCTGTCGGGCGGACAGCACCAGGATCGGTACGCGGGTCCAGCCACGCAGGCCCTTGATGACGTCGACGCCGTCCATGTCCGGCAGCCCGAGGTCGAGCATCACCACGTCGGGCTGACGGGCGGCCGCGAGCCGGAGCGCGGTGGCGCCGTCGGGGGCCGCGTCGACCCCGTACCGGCGTGCCTGGAGATTGATGATGAGGGCCCGTACGAGCTGCGGGTCGTCCTCCACCACCAGCACTCGTGTCATGGGCGTGCGCCTTCCTGTCGTACGTCGTCGGGCCGTACCGGCTTTATGACGGCGGGAGCCGGCGGCACCGGTGCTGTCACCGGCCGCCGACCCCCGCTCGGGCGGATAACGCCATCAGCTCTTCGCCAGGAGTTCCTTGAGCGCGATGTTGAGTTCCAGGACGTTCACCCGGGGCTCCCCGATGAAGCCGAGGGTGCGGCTCTCGGTGTGGTCGTCGACCAGTTTTTCCACCTGGGCCACGGACAGCCCGTTCTTCTCCGCGATCCGGTGGACCTGGATGTCCGCGTACTGCGGGGAGATGTCCGGGTCCAGGCCGGAGCCGGAGGAGGTGACGGCGTCGGCGGGGACGTCGGAGGGGCTGACCTTGTAGTCGGCTGTCGAGTTGTCCTTGACGACGGCCGCCTTGGCGGCGGTCACCCAGTCGATCAGGTCCTTGTTGTCGGCGGACCGGTTGGTGGCGCCGGACAGGATCAGGCTGTACTGGGTGTTGACGCTGTTGGTGCCGAGCCCGTTCTGCGGGCGGCCCTGGAACCACTTCAGGTCGGGATCCGGGGTCTCCTGGCCCTTCTTCAGCGGGAGGTCGTACGACTGACCGATGAGCGAGGAGCCGACGACCTTGCCGTCCGCCTTGACCTCCGAGCCGTTCGCCTTGTCGTTGAACAGGGCCTGGGCGATGCCAGTGACGACCAGTGGGTAGATGACGCCGGTCACCAGGGTCAGCACGAGGAGGGCGCGCAGGCCCGCCCCGAGCAACCGGACGGTATTGGTTACGGAGTTGTTCATGGCCTTCAGCACGCTTTCAAAAAA
Source organism: Streptomyces sp. NPDC002888 (assembly GCF_042888465.1). Taxonomy (NCBI): domain Bacteria; kingdom Bacillati; phylum Actinomycetota; class Actinomycetes; order Kitasatosporales; family Streptomycetaceae; genus Streptomyces; species Streptomyces sp. NPDC002888. The sequence goes on from NZ_JBIAPU010000034.1 coordinate 2,419, forward strand.
TTACAGCCCGGGGATGAGGGAGATGAGCAGATCGATGAGCTTGATGCCGATGAAGGGGGCGATCAGGCCGCCGATGCCGTAGATCGTCAGGTTGCGGCGGAGCATCCTGTCCGCGCTCACCGGCCGGTACTGCACGCCCTTCAGGGAGAGCGGGACCAGCGCGATGATGATCAGCGCGTTGAAGATGACCGCGGAGAGGATCGCTGAGTCCGGCGAGGACAGGCCCATGATGTTGAGCTTGTCCAGGCCCGGGTAGACGGCCGCGAACAACGCCGGAATGATCGCGAAGTACTTGGCGACGTCGTTGGCGATGGAGAACGTCGTGAGCGCGCCCCGGGTGATGAGGAGTTGCTTGCCGATCTCGACGATCTCGATGAGCTTGGTCGGGTTGGAGTCGAGGTCGACCATGTTGCCGGCCTCCTTGGCGGCCGACGTGCCCGTGTTCATCGCGACGCCGACGTCGGCCTGGGCGAGGGCCGGGGCGTCGTTCGTGCCGTCGCCCGTCATCGCGACGAGCTTGCCGCCCGCCTGCTCCCGCTTGATGAGGGCCATCTTGTCCTCGGGGGTGGCCTCCGCGAGGAAGTCGTCGACGCCGGCCTCTTCCGCGATGGCCTTCGCCGTCAGCGGGTTGTCGCCCGTGATCATGACGGTCTTGATGCCCATCCGGCGCAGCTCGTCGAACCGATCCCGCATGCCGTCCTTGACGACGTCCTTGAGGTGGATGACGCCCAACACCCGTGCGCCTTCGGTGTCTTCGACAGCCACGAGCAGCGGCGTACCGCCCGCCTCGGAGATCCGGTCGGTGAGCGCGCCGGCGTCCTCGGACACCTCGCCGCCCTGCTGCCGAACCCAGGCGACGACTGATCCGGCCGCGCCCTTGCGGATCTTGCGCCCGTCGACGTCCACGCCCGACATCCGGGTCTGGGCGGTGAAGGCGATCCACTCGGCGCCGGTGAGTTCGCCCTGGTCGCGTTCGCGCAGTGCGTACTTCTCCTTCGCCAGTACGACGATGGAGCGGCCCTCGGGCGTCTCGTCGGCCAGTGAGGAGAGCTGGGCGGCGTCGGCGAGTTCGAGCTCGGCGGTGCCGCTCACCGGCACGAACTCCGACGCCTGACGGTTGCCGAGCGTGATGGTGCCGGTCTTGTCGAGCAGCAGGGTCGAGACGTCTCCGGCGGCCTCGACGGCCCGGCCGGACATGGCCAGGACGTTCCTCTGCACCAGGCGGTCCATGCCGGCGATGCCGATCGCGGAGAGGAGGGCGCCGATGGTGGTCGGGATGAGGCAGACCAGCAGCGCCACCAGCACGACCATCGTCAGGTGCGTGCCCGCGTAGTCCGCGAACGGCGGCAGCGTGGCGACCGCCAGCAGGAAGACGATCGTGAGCGACGCGAGCAGGATGTTCAGCGCGATCTCGTTCGGCGTCTTCTGCCGGGCCGCGCCCTCGACCAGGGCGATCATGCGGTCGATGAAGGTCTCGCCCGGCTTCGTCGTGATCTTGATGACGATGCGGTCGGAGAGGACCTTGGTGCCGCCGGTGACGGCCGAGCGGTCGCCGCCCGACTCCCGGATGACCGGTGCCGACTCTCCGGTGATGGCGGACTCGTCGACCGAAGCGACGCCCTCGACGACGTCACCGTCGCCGGGGATGACGTCGCCCGCCTCGCAGACGACCAGGTCGCCGACGCGCAGTTCGGTGCCGGGCACCTGCTCCTCGCGGTCCCCGACGAGCCGCCGGGCGACGGTGTCGGTCTTGGCCTTGCGCAGGGTGTCGGCCTGCGCCTTGCCGCGGCCCTCGGCGACCGCCTCCGCCAGGTTGGCGAAGACGACGGTCAGCCACAGCCAGGCGCTGATGGTCCAGCCGAACCAGTCACCCGGGTCCTTGAAGGAGAACACGGTGGTCAGCACCGAGCCGACGAGCACCACGAACATCACGGGCGACTTGACCATCACCCGCGGGTCGAGCTTGCGGAAGGCGTCCGGAAGCGACTTCACCAGTTGCTTGGGGTCGAAGAGGCCCGCGCCGACCCGGCTCTCCTTGTGACCGGTCGGGACGTCCTGGTGGGGTGCCCGGGTGGGGGTGGCTGTGGACATCGCGTCCTCTTGCTTCGTTACGTCGGTGGTCATGACGCCAGCCCCTCGGCGAGCGGTCCCAGCGCTAGGGCGGGGAAATAGGTCAGGCCGGTGATGATCAGGATCGCGCCCACCAACAGGCCGGTGAACAGGGGCTTCTCGGTGCGCAGGGTGCCCGCGGTGGCCGGGACCGGCTTCTGCTCGGCGAGCGAGCCGGCCAGGGCCAGCACGAACACCATCGGCAGGAAGCGGCCCAGCACCATGGCCAGCCCCAGCGTGGTGTTGAACCACTGGGTGTCGGCGTTCAGACCGGCGAAGGCCGAGCCGTTGTTGTTCGCGGCCGAGCTGTAGGCGTAAAGGATCTCGGAGAAGCCGTGCGCGCCGCTGTTGGTCATGGAGTTGCCCGGAGTGGGCAGGGCCATCGCGGCGGCGGTGAAGATGAGCACCAGGGCCGGGGTGATGAGGATGTAGCAGGCCGCCAGTTTGATCTCGCGGGTGCCGATCTTCTTGCCCAGGTACTCGGGCGTGCGGCCGACCATCAGGCCGGCGATGAACACCGCGATGATCGCCATGATCAGCATGCCGTAGAGGCCGGAGCCGGTGCCGCCCGGCGCGATCTCGCCGAGCTGCATGCCGAGCATGGTGATGCCGCCGCCGAGACCGGTGAACGAGGAGTGGAAGGAGTCCACCGCGCCGGTCGAGGTGAGCGTCGTCGACACCGCGAAGATCGACGAGGCGCCGACCCCGATGCGGGTCTCCTTGCCCTCCATCGCGCCCCCGGCGATCTGGAGCGCCGGACCGTGGTGCGCGAACTCGGTCCACATCATCAGCGCGATGAAGCCGACCCAGATGGTGCCCATGGTCGCGAGGATCGCGTAGCCCTGCTTGATGGAGCCCACCATGATGCCGAACGTGCGGGTCAGCGCGAACGGGATGACCAGCAACAGGAAGATCTCGAAGAGGTTCGTGAACGGGGTCGGGTTCTCGAAGGGATGGGCGGAGTTCGCGTTGAAGTAACCGCCGCCGTTGGTGCCGATCTCCTTGATGGCCTCCTGCGAGGCGACCGCGCCGCCGTTCCACTGCTGGCTGCCGCCCATGCTGTGCCCATTGAAGAATTGGCCGACCTCATGAATGCCGGAGAAGTTCTGGATGGCACCGCAGGCGACCAGGACGATCGCGGCGACGACGGAGAGCGGCAGCAGGATGCGGGTGACACCGCGCAGCATGTCCGACCAGAAGTTGCCCAGCTCGCCGGTGCGGGAGCGGGCGAAGCCCCGTACCAGCGCCACCGCCACGGCGATACCGACCGCGGCCGACACGAAGTTCTGCACCGCCAGACCGGCCGTCTGTACGACGTGGCCCATGGCCTGCTCGCCGTAGTACGACTGCCAGTTGGTGTTCGTGACGAAGGACGCGGCGGTGTTGAACGCCTGGTCCGGGTCGATCGCCTTGAAGCCCAGCGAACCGGGCAGCACGCCCTGCAACCGCTGCAGCAGGTAGAGGAAGAGGACACCGACCGCCGAGAAGGCGAGGACGCCGCGCAGGTACGCGGGCCAGCGCATCTCGGTGTCCGGGTTGGCACCGATGCCCTTGTAGATCCACTTCTCGACGCGCCAGTGCTTGTCGGAGGAGTAGACCCTGGCCATGTAGTTGCCGAGGGGGACGTAGGCGAGACCCAGGGCCGCTATGAGTGCGAGCAGCTGGAGCACGCCGGCGAGTACCGGACCCATGACGTGTCTCAGAACCTCTCCGGGAAGATCAGGGCGAGGACGAGATAGCCCAGCAGGGCGACGGCCACGATCAGGCCGACAATGTTCTCGGCGGTCACAGCTTGGCCACCCCCTTGGCGACGAAGGCCACCAGCACGAACACCGCGATGGTGGTGACGACGAAGGCCAGATCGGCCATCACGAACTCCTGGAACTAGAAGAGGTTCGGAAGAGAAGCGGACAGATGGAGGAAACCCCGCACCTGGCCGGAATCGGTCGGCCGTTGACGACTCCCTTACGGCAGTCGCCGCACCTTTGACGGGACTCTTACGGCGGCTCTCGCAGCGGGCTCTTACGGCAGGCGGAAGCGCAGCCGGCAGATGACCGCGTCTGAGCCGTGATCGTCACGGTCCCCCAACGTCACGCCACGGGCGGTCACCCGCCCCCGATGCCGATCAGTCTGTGACTGAATCAGGCCACCCGTGGCCGATGTTGACGCTCTCCTGATGGTTTCTCAGGCCGGATTGACGCGACTTTGACGGCGCTCGCGCGTCACCGGCTCGGCAGTAGAGTGAAAACGTGACTTCCTTGCCGGAAAACTCGCCGTCACTGCTCAGCGAAGACCATCGCGACACGGCCGTGCAGCGCCTGCAGGAGGCGTACGCCGAAGGGCACCTGTCGCATGAGGAACTGGACGAGCGCCTCCACCAGGCGCTCACCGCCAGGACGGACAGCGAGCTCGCGTCGGCCCTGGCCTCGCTCCCGGCGCTTCCCGCGCTTCCGGCAGAGAACGCGGGCACCACGTCCACGATCGCCGCCGCCGGCGGACGGATCAAGCGCGGCGGCATGTGGCGGGTCCCTCGGATCCTCAAGGTCGAGTCCGCGTACGGCAGGGTGCACCTGGACTTGTCCCGGGCGGTCATCGAACATCCGGTGGTCGACATCGAGCTGCAGCTCGGCACCGGCAGGGCAAAGATCACCGTGCCTCGCGACGCGGTCGTCGAGTACGCGGATCTGTACACCGGGTGGAAGGACACGCGCTACAAGCCCCCACGGCGATCCGGCCCCGGCGGGCCGCCGACGATCCGGATCTCCGGGAGCATGGGCTACGGACGGCTGAAGATCCGCCACGCGCGGCGTTGAGGCCGGTGCGGTCGCTCCCTCCATACGGCCCACCCCTCGCCCCCACAACCGAACCAGCCACTCCTTGATGTGCCCGGCGTTCCCACGGCCGGTCTTAACGCAAGCTTGACGCCGGTGTGTGATCCATCCCTCGGCCCTCGCGTCACTCTCTGCATACGCTGGTGCCGCCGTCCGCGTGATGGCCGAAGCCCCACGCTGAGCCGCACACCGGGAGAGCACGCCGATGGCCACCACCGAACACCCGCCGCCGAGCCGTCTGCGGACGTGGATGCTTCAGGGCCTGTCCGACATGGGCAAGGCCGGCGGCCACACGGGCCCGCACGCCGAGCCCGAGCCCCCGCACAAGGGCCAGCCCTGGTACCGGGTGATGTGCCTGACCGGCGTCGACTACTTCTCCACCCTCGGCTACCAGCCGGGCATCGCCGCCCTCGCGGCCGGCCTGCTCTCCCCCATCGCGACCATCGTGCTCGTCATAGTCACCCTGGCCGGCGCCCTGCCGGTCTACCGGCGCGTGGCCGAGGAGAGTCCGCACGGCGAGGGCTCGATCTCGATGCTGGAGCGGCTGCTGTCCTTCTGGCAGGGCAAGCTGTTCGTCCTGACACTGCTGGGCTTCGCCGCCACCGACTTCCTGATCACCATCACGCTCTCGGCGGCCGACGCCTCGACCCACCTGGTCGAGAACCCGCACCTGACCGAAAGCCTGCACGGCAAGCAGCTGCTGATCACCCTGATCCTGGTCGCCCTGCTCGGTGCGGTGTTCCTCAAGGGCTTCCTGGAGGCGATCGGCGTCGCGGTCGCCCTGGTAGGCGTCTATCTCGCACTGAACGTCGTGGTCGTCGCCGTCGGCGTAGGGCACGTCGCCACCGCCGGCCACGTGATCACCGACTGGTCCAGCGCGCTGACCGCCGAGCACGGCAACGTCTTCGCCATGGTCGGCGTGGCCCTGCTGGTCTTCCCCAAGCTGGCGCTCGGCCTGTCCGGCTTCGAGACCGGCGTCGCGGTCATGCCGCACGTGAAGGGCGACGACGGCGACACCGAGGAGCACCCCCGGGGCCGTATCCGCGACACCAAGAAACTGCTGACGGCCGCCGCGCTCATCATGAGCGTCTTCCTGATCGCCACCAGCTTCATCACCACCCTCCTCATCCCGGAGAAGGAGTTCGAGTCCGGCGGCCAGGCCAACGGACGCGCCCTCGCCTACCTGGCCCACGAATACCTGGGCAACGCCTTCGGCACGGTCTACGACGTGTCGACGATCGCGATCCTGTGGTTCGCGGGCGCCTCGGCGATGGCCGGCCTGCTGAACCTGATGCCGCGCTACCTGCCCCGCTACGGCATGGCCCCGCACTGGGCACGGGCCGTCCGCCCGATGGTCATCGTCTTCACGCTCATCGGCTTCCTCGTCACATGGATCTTCGACGCCGACGTGGACGCGCAGGGCGGCGCGTACGCCACCGGCGTGCTGGTGCTCATCAGCTCGGCGGCGATCGCCGTGACCATCGCCGCCCGCAAGGCCGGGCAGCGGGGCTGGACGATCGGCTTCGCCGTCATCTCGGCGGTGTTCCTCTACGTCACCGTCGCGAACGTCATCGAACGTCCCGACGGCGTCAAGATCGGCGCCTGCTTCATCGCCGGCATCATCCTGGTATCCCTGCTCTCCCGCCTGGCCCGCGCCTTCGAGCTCCGCGTGACGAGCGTGACGCTGGACGACATGGCGGAACGATTCGTGCGGGACATGTCCCACCGCCGTATCCGCTTCATCGCCAACGAACCCGACCAGCGCGACAAGGCCGAATACCGCGACAAGATCGAGCAGATCCGGGCCGACAACGACATGCCGGAGCAGGAGGACTTCGTTTTCGTCGAGGTGACGGTCACCGACCCCTCCGAGTTCGAGGCGGGCCTGACGGTGCGCGGCGAGGTCCTGCACAACCGCTACCGCGTGCTGACCCTGGAGTCCTCCTCCATCCCCAACGCTCTCGCCGCGCTGCTCCTCCACGTCCGCGACGAGACGGGCTGCATCCCGCACATCTACTTCGAGTGGACCGAGGGCGGCCCCTTCGCCAACTTCCTGCGCTTCTTCCTCTTCGGCCAGGGCGAGGTCGCCCCGGTCACCCGAGAGGTCCTGCGCGAAGCGGAACCGGACCGCGCCCGCCGTCCCCGCGTCCACACCGGCTGAATCCGGCACCCGCGTCAGGATCCCGTCAGAATTCGCCCGTACGCCGTCAGAACCCCGTCAGCGACAGTCGCAGGGCCCCGCACAGCCGCCTAGCGTCAGCGACATGACACAGATGGACCCGCGGGCCCCGACCGGCGACCGCCACTGGCGCGGCAGCGCCCGGCTGGCGGCGACCTGCGCCCTGGTGTTCTGTGCCCTTTCCCTGCTCGTGGACTGGGACGCGGGCAGCCTGACGCTCCTGCGAGCTCTGCTGTGGCTGACCTTGTCCGCCACCCTCTTCGCCATCCTGCTCCCGAACCGGGTGACCGCGGGCCCCGGCTGGCTGGCGGTGCGCACCCTTTGGCGCAGGCACATGGTGCGTACGGACGCGCTGGTGGCCGTACGGCAGTACGGCTGCGTGTCCTCACACCTCGCCCTGTGCGACACCCACGGCGGGCGCCTGGAACTCGACCCCCGCGTCCTCACCGCCAACCCCCTGATCTGGCACGAACTCGACACCGGCGTCCACCGCTCCGTCGAACGCGGCACGCTCCGCCAAGGCGCGGACATCCTGGAACAGCTCGGCCACCGGATCGACGACGAGACCACGCGAGCGGTCCTGAGGGCGTCCGGGCTGTCCTGATCAGCGGCTGAGATGACACAAATAACGCACCCCAACCGCACCCTGCTGGACGAGGGGGCCTACGCCCGCCCCTACCGCTCAGAAGCCGAACGGCGCGAAGCATTCCCCGACTGGCTGCATACCTACAATCACCACCGCGGACACACCGCGCTCGCAGGCAAACCCACCCGCCAGCCGCGTCCCCAACCTCTCAGGGCAATACCTAGCGCTCCTCGCCGACGCCTCGCCGGAGCGCCGCGCCCCGCTGGAGGAGATGGTCGCGCCGGCCGAGTTCCTCGCCGAGCGCCTGCCCCGGTTGGTCGACGAGTGGGAGGCACACCGCGAGGAGTTGCGCGCCTCGGGACACCTGACCGGCCCCCGGAAATAGCCCACACCGAGAGGTCGCCCACGATGACCGACCACGACCCGACCGACCAGTCCGCCCTGGCCGCTCTACGAGAGCGAGCAGAGCACGGCGACCGCTACGCGGTCAACGAGCTGATCGGGCTCGCCACCGAACTCGGCGACATGAGCGAGCTGCGCCGCCTCGCGGACGCAGGCAACGCCGACGCGACCGACGAACTCATCCAACTCGCCGGGGAGCAAGGCGATCTCGCGGAACTCCGCCGCCTTTCGGACGGCGGCAACGCCACAGCCATTGACGAGCTGATCGAACTTGCCACCGAAGAGGACCACTTGGATGAGCTACGACGCCTCGCCGACGGGGGCAATGCGACCGCGGCCGAGCAGCTCGCGGAACGGACCGCTGAGTGACCGCAGCCCGCCGACCGCGGCATCGCCGAGGACGACGACCGCGCCGGACACCATGAGCAAGCGAGCCTGTGAGGTGCTGGTTCCTCGGCTGACACGGTCTGCTTCCCACTCGTCCAGGAGCTCTCCCGGATCGCGTACGAGTGCAGTCACGGGGTCAGCAAGCTGGGACATCTCCGCGTCTCATGCTGACCGTTTGCTGACCAGAGTGGCCCCGCCACGCCTCTGAACTGCACAGATGACCGAGCGCTAGACCTTGGACTTGAACATGGTGCGAAACATGGAGAAGCTCCCGTTTTCCCTGCTCCCTGCCCGCTTTTTGCAGGTCAAGGGCGGTCTCCGCAGGCTACATCGATTCAAATATTCGGTCAGCCTCCCCAGGCCTTTGATAGCTCACGCTGCTCCATGGCTGACTTTCCCGATGACCTAGCAGATCAGACGTTTCCTCACTCCAACCGCCCGTTTCCCGACCGGCTTCCCGGCTGCTGTTCTGGTACCGGTCAGAGACTCTTACATCGGGTCCCATTTCGGCGGAACGGCACTGGGCCCAGCCTGCATGCGACAGCGTCCGGCGGTCAGGTCCGCCGCCGATCACGACGGCAGTATCCGGGCCGTGATCCAACGTGAGCAGCCGACACCCATTACCAGCACGGTGGATGTCCCCTCTACTCGAATCCAACGGGCCATAACCCGCAGTTCGCCCCGCCTCGGAAGCGTCGCCCCGGCCAGCACGTTTTGCTGGGAACCCGCTTGGTGGTGGTTCGTTACCACGGGCGGCAGCTCGGCCTGTTGCGAAACCGACGGCACGCCTCCAAAGCCTTCGTCATCCTCGCAGCAGGTCACCGGGCCCCACCTGCGCGCACAGAGGTGGCTCCGTTTCTCCCTCGTATGCCAGATGGAGTTCACGTCGTGCCCGGGTCGCCAGAACGTAATACGTCATGCGCAGGGCGGCCGAGGTGGGATCGACCGCCGCATCTGTATGCGTGTCGGGGATGACGACGGTGTCGAAGCCCAGCCCTTTGGCACTCGCCCGGTGGACGAGCACGATCCCCGGGCGGCCGAGGTCCAGCGTGCGGTAACGGCCTTGTGCCGCTCGGGCCCGGGAGGTGTACAGCTGTGGTTTGAGCCGGGGTGATCTGCGCTCCAGACTGCCGAGCAGTGAGAACTGGGTTTCGGTGGAGTTCACGATCACGCCGATGCTCTGCTGCGGGTGCCTCTGCGCCAGAAGGATCAGCAGGTCGGCTGCGCCGCCGTGCGGCAGACGGTGCAATCGCGGGGGCGGCCCTTCGCGTTGTGGGAGGGCAGGCAGACCGGTCCCCGTGTTGAAGCGGGCGGCGAAGGACGCGATCTGGCGTGTGTTTCGATGGTTGCCGTCAAGTGCGAGACGTGTACAGCGGCCCAACCGCTCGGCGATCTCGGCGAGCGTGGAGTTGGCGTCGGTCAGCCGCTGGCACTCGTCCGCGAACACCGTCGTTCGGGCTCCGAGCAGACGGCAGAGGCGATAGAACTCCGGGGGCAGGTCCTGGCCTTCGTCGACGACCAGGGTGAGTCCGGGCACCGGGCCGGTCTCCACGGCACGGTCGTAGAAGGCGGGCCAGTCGAACCAGCCGTCCGTGCCGCGCGGGGGCTGTCCGCCGTACCACTCGGTGAGCCACGCGTGTGCGGTCGCCACGCGCACGCTGCGGTCCGCCGGGCCGAGCGCGTGTACGGTCGCGGCCAGTGACTGGCGGAGCAGATTGGACCGGGTCAACAGGACTGCCGGAGTTCCGGTGAGGGCGAGCATGATGGCCCGCTGGACCGCCAGGAGGCTCTTGCCGCTGCCGGGCGGACCGCTGATCAGGTGATTGCCGTCGAAGGGGAGGCCGTCGAGGCAGGAGCGCTGTTCCGGTACGAGGTCGAGGTAGGTCAGGGTCACATCTCCTCCAGGGCATCCACCGCGGCGCTCCGGGCGGCCGTGACGATCGACTCCAGGTAGCCGGGTACCTGTCCGCCGCCGACGACGAGAGCGCGGTCGAGGAGGGTGTTGCCGGTCTCGCAGCTCGTCTCGGGCAGTAGGGCGCAGGCGTGGCAGGCCGCGCGATTGAGGTTGCCGAAGCCCTGGCCGGTGTGTTCGGCGCAGAGGGGGTCGGCGGAGCACCAGGCGGCGGCTTCGGTCATCCGCAGCAGGGTCTCGGCGAGGCGCGGCGGTTCGCCCTGCTGCACGAGCCCGCCGAGAGTGCCTTCGGCGTCTCCCGCGGCGGTGTAGACGAGGATGCCGTACTGGTCCTGTTCGGGGCGTGCGTAGACGCGTTCGCGCAGGCTGGCCGTCGTGTAGCCAGATTCGAAGGAGAGCTGGCGGATCAGCAGGTGGGCGAGGGTGTGCAGGAGGACGAAGCGCGGGGAGAGTTCTTCCCCGGTCAGGGCTTGGAGCCGATCCTTCTGGAAGGAGCGGTCGAAGTCGGCGCGCATGCCCGCGACGCGCCGGCGCACCTCTGGGTCGCCTTCCCATGCGGTGAGTTCGTCCTTGTCGAGGGTGAGGAGGATGCCCTCTCCGAAGACTTCGACGGCCGGGAGCCATTTGAGGCGCCGGGCGGTGTCGGCGGGGACGAGGGCCGCGTCCGGGGAGACCCGGCTGAAGCCGGACAGTGCGCGTACCTCGCGCAATCGGTCGGCGAGCACGATACGGCCGATGCGGCGGTGCAGGCCGGCCCAGGGTTCGGCGGTCTCCTGCCCGAGTCCGAGGGTGGTCTCGCGCAGTGCGAAGTCCCGGGTGGCGGGCGGGGTCGGCGCGGTGAAGGCGGCCCACTCCTCGCGGCTGAGGTCGGGGCGGGCGGGCGCCGTGGCCGGGTCGGACGAAACGACGGGCAGGGGCTGCCCGATCTCCTCGGCGAGCAGGGCGTCGAGGAGCTGGTCGTCGGCGCCGGTGTCCTCCTGGATCATCGTGCGGAAGACGTCGGCGCGCGGGGTGCCGGTGACCCGGCAGAGCGACACCCACAGGTCGTGCTCGCGTATGCGTCCGGCGAGTTCTTCGTCTCCCTGCGACGCGGGCGCGTCCGACTCGGGGATGTCGAGCGCCGAGTGCACTAGCGGGTAGTACAGGTTGCCCGCCGTGCGCTGCACGATCTGTACGGGCACGACGCACTCCGTGGCCTCGTTGGCCCGCTGCCAGGGGTTGCGTCCCGAGCAGCGCATGCCGTGCGTGCCGAGGATGTCGAGCAGGTCGCGGGAGGCCCCGCACCCCTTGGCCGTGCAGGTGACGGAGAGCGCCTCGAGGCCGGAGGCGCGCTCGGACACGAGGAAGCGGAGTTTCTCGCGTTCGCCGCACTGCCGCCGTTCGCCTGCTTCTCGCCGCGAGTGAGCCCAGAACCACCAGTCGACGTCGCTGAGGTGGCCGGCCGCGCAGATCTGGACGAACCGCATGGGGGCGAGGGTGCGGCCGGGTGAGCAGGACGGGCAGCGGGGCGGCTGTCCCGGCTTTTCGTCGGCGATGCGCCACCGCTTCATACGGCGGCAGGCCCCGCAGAACAGCCAGGACGGGAAGCGGATGTAGGGAGCTCCGGGAGCGTCGGGGGTGTCGAAGCGGTCGTTGGCCGTGGGGGGCGCGGCGTAGAAGCCGGTGACGCCGAGCCGGCCCGCGAGCCGGGGGGACTCGACGCGCTGTTTGGCCTTCTGCGGCCAGTCGCCGATACCGGTGGCGACGAACGACTCGCCCTGGATGTCGAAGACGGCCCCGACACCGAACGGCAGAACAGTCTGCGACTGGCGTACTCGGAGTGTGCGGCTCACAGGTCGGCTCCCTTCACCGTCACCTGGCATTCCCGGTCGACGTTGCGCATGGAGTTCGGTGTCTCCCAAAGGCCGTAGCGCTGCTCGAAGCTCTTGATCAGGTTGGACTGTCCCTTGCCCTGGCTCCGGTAGTACAGCTCGCGGCCGTCCTTGCGGGCCTCGCGCGCGGCGTCCTCCCAGTCGGCGAGGAGTTCCTCGATTTCCTTGCGTACGGCGTCGGCGGCATACGGTTCACCGGCGGCGGCCCGCTCCGCCAGCTCACCGGCGAGGGCTTCCACTTCGGGTAGCCGGTCGAGGATGTGCCCGGCCTGGTTCTCGGCGGCGAGGCCGAGGCGGTGGCGTACGAGGATGACGAGCGCGGCGTGCAGGGCGCGCCGACGTGAGGGGACGGACCAGGGGGTGACGCTGGTCGGTTCGACGTGCCGGTAGAGGGAGCGGTGGTACACGTCGAAGGTCTCGTAGTGCGAACGATCCCTGGGGCGGGTGGCGTTGAAGAAGGTGACGACGAGACCGGGCACTATATGCCGGCCGACCCGGCTCGTGGCCTGGATGTATTCGGCCGTCGTCTTGGGCTGCCCCTGCATGAGCATCAGCGCGAGCCGCTTCACGTCGATGCCGACGGACAGCATGTTGGTGCAGGGCAGGAACGACACCGACTGCGGGTCGGTCCAGGGCTTTTCGAGCCGGTCGAGGAGAACGGGCTGTTCGGCGCGCGGCAGGTTGCTGGTGAGTTCCTGTACCTGATGGTCCGCCAGTTCCCTGATTCCCGACCCTGAATCCAGCCCCGTGAGCTGTGCGGGAATGTCGTCGGCCGCGGCCGTGACCGTACGGCCGAGTTCGCGGAGGCTGTGGTGGTAGGCGACCAGCGTCCAGTAGGCGTCTCGGTGTTCCTCTGGAAGTTCGTAGGCACCCTGGAGCATCGCCGCGGCAGTGGCGACGGCGGCGCGGCCCGCGGTGTGTCCCTGGGCCATGACGCCGAGGTAGCGGCGGCCGGGCCGGGAGGTGTCGGGTTCGGCGAAGTAGGAGTGCCTGGCGTCGAGTCCGGCGGGCGGGAAGAGCTGGGCGCCGCTGCCGTAGAGGGCGCGGATCTGCTCGCCGGAGCGGCGGATCGTCGCCGTGGACGCCACGACCTTGGGTCCGATGCCGTCGCGGTTGGTGCACAGTCCGAGCACTGCCGCCTCGTACAGGCCGACGGTGGTGCCGAGCGGGCCGGTGAGCAGGTGCAGCTCGTCCTGGATGACGAGGGACGGCGGCAGGTTCCCGCTGCCCGCGCCGAACAGGCGTCCCGAGCGCGGTTCCCATGCGAGCCGGGCGAACTTGTCCACGGTGCCCAGGATGAAGGTGGGCGGCCGGTCGTACAGCTGCTCGTCGACGACGGCGACAGGCAGCTCGTCGTGGAAGGCGCACTCCTCGCGCGGGCAGTAGAAGGTGAATGAGTCGGCGGTGGCGCGTACTCCGTAGTCCCCGATGTCGGGCGACTTGTGGGCAGGCATGATGCGTGTGCCACACCACGGGCAGCGGTCGAGGATGAAGACGTCGTCGGGCCGGGCGGCACCGCGCACGTCGTCGAAGGCCGCGCGTGCTTTCTCGTACGAGTTCGGGGAGGTGGCCTCGCCCACCCACAGGCCGATGGAAAAGGGCTCGTCCCCGTAGGGCGCAGGCTCGGCGCGGCGCAGTGTCTCCAGAGCGCAGATCGTGGTGGCTGCGCGTTGGAACTGCTGGGTGGTGAGCAGACTCAGGGTGTAGCGGCTCAGCACCGCGGTGCCCCCACCGCCCTCCTCACCCCGGCGGAGCACCATGGCGAACGCGGCCAGCAGGAGATAGGCCTCCGTCTTACCTCCGCCGGTCGGGAACCAGATCAGGTCGGCTGTCGCCCGGTCGCGGTGCCGGGGGTCGGCCACGCCGTCCAGGGCGAGCAGGAAGAACGCAAGCTGGAACGGCCGCCATACGGCATCCGGGCTCGGCTCCGGGTCGAGGAGCATCGCTTCGCGGCGGGCGCGGCGTTCACCTGCCTGATCGCGGGCGGAGTGCCGCATCTGGAGGGCCATGGCACGGTTCGCGGTACGGAAGGCGTGCAGCAGCTCGGGCCGCGCCGGATCACAGAGAGTACGGACGCCGGACTCGATCCGGGTGACGGCGGCGTTGATGCGGGCCAGGACTCGGTCGGCGGCCTCTCGACCCCACGCAGGGACCTCGGTGTTCAGCTGTCCCACGTACCAGGCCCGGTAGTCGGCAGCGAACTCCGCCAGTTCCTCGTGAAGTTGGGCGAGGGGCACAGCGGGATCGGCGAGGTGGAGCACGTTCAGTACGGGGGATCCGGTGAAGCCGGCAGCCCGTACACCGCTCACCTCGGCCTCCGGCATGACGGCGGCCTTCAGAGCCACTACCGCCCGCTCGCCGCGCTCGTCGTGCGAGGCATACCGTTCCTCGACCGCGCACCCATGGCCAACGGCATGTGTGCGGACGTGCCGGTACTGGAGACGTAGTTCCTGTTCCTCCAGGTCACGGCTGGCCAGCCGCACGCTCGGGTAGGGCAGGACATCGCCGTCCGCGGGCCGCACTTCCAGTTCGACCTGGAAGAGCATCCGGTCCCATTGCGCGGCCTTGCCGAGCGCCTGTTCGTGGTGGGCCGTGTTGACCAGGGCTACGGTGACGAGCTGTCCGGAGCCGAAGGCGCGCCTGCGGATGCGGATTTCGGCACGTCCGTCGAGCACGGGGACGTGGTCCCGGTCGGGTCCGAGCGCGTGGGTCTCCTCGGGCAGGGGGACGCGTTCCCAGCGGCGGCCCCGCTCACCGGTGGCGGCGAGAGTCTTGTAGCGGGCGCCGGCACAGCGGACGTCGATGGTCGTGGCGTCGGTGTAGAAGCTGAGGCCGAGCGAGGACGGCAGCCAGGAGTTGGACTCGGGCACCGGGTCCGCCGCGGGCGCCGTGTCTACGGCGCCGCCCTCCGTACCGGCGCCGTCGAGCTGCTCCGCTGCGAGGTCCAACTGCCGTTGCAGGTCAGCCTCCTGCGGATACAGCGTGCCCATGAGGTACTCGCGGTCGGGTGGCGCTTCGAGCAGCTCGTGTTCCCCGGAGGCAGGACCGACGAGCCGGCGGTGCAGGTAGGAGACGAGTTCCTGTCTGGGGTCCATGGTGGTGCTCCTGAAGCGGTACGAGTGGTGCGGGGTGTGGGGCGCCGCGGGGCTTGGAGTCTGGGGTCAGGACCGGCGCCAGCGATCCCGAAGCGTGGAACGGTCTGCTGCGGCTTCGCGTTCGGCGGCGAGTTGTTGCTGCAGCTCGGTGATGCGGGCCCAGGCGTCGTGCTCAGTCAGGGCGATCCGCGCCGCGGCCTGCTGTTCGGCCGCCGCCACCTGGGCCGATGCCTGCTGCTGGGCCGCGCGGAGAGCTACGTCGCGTTCGGCGAGCAGGGCCTCTGCCTGCCGCAGCCGCTGCTCCAAACCCGAGATGCGTGCCTCCCCTTCCTCGCGGTAGCGCCGCAGCCGCTGGCCGGTTTCCTCCGCCCGCCGCTGAGCTTCGTTCGCCCGCAGGTGCAGTACTGCTGCCCGATCTTCCGCCGTACTCGCCCTTTGTTCCGCATCGTTCGCGCGCTGTTCGGCCGTACGGGCGAGCTGCTCGGCGTCATTGGCGCGCTGCTCCGCCCGGGCACCGCGCTCGCCGGCTGCGGCCATGGCTGTCCGTGCCGCGCGTTCCCTCAGCTCGGCGTGTTCGGCTCGCTCGACCAGGGTCTGGTGCGCCTCGCGATGCCCGTCCTTGAAGCGCGCGATCCGCTCCTCGGCCTGTGCGCGCAGGTGCTGCTCTTTGCGGAGCAGAGCCCTGTCCGCTCGGCGCAGCAGCGTCTCCTCCAGGGCGTCGAGCTGCTGCTCGGTGTCTGCGAGGGCAGCGATGCGTCGGGCGTCGGCGGCCTGCCGCTCCTCGGCGAGATTCCGTAGGGCTTCGTCCCGTTCACGCGTCAGCTCGGCTTCGTACGCACGGCGTACGTCGGTGAGACGCCGTTCAGCATCGAGCTCCGCCTCTCCCCACCCGATGCCGCGGTTTGCGGTCCCGGTTCGGGGCATCTCCTCTGGGGTCCTGGCGGACGCGGATCGGCGCCCGGACTTGAGCAGAGACACGGGCTGTTCCTGGGCCATTGGTGTGTCAGCACTGCCGTGGTCGGCCGACTGGTTACCCGCTCTGAGCGGCGGGGCCTGCGGCCCGGCCGTGTCGTCCTGGGGCCGTTCGCTGCCTGGCACGGTGTTGGCTTCTGTATCCACCTGGTTGCGGCGGGCGTCAAGCGGCCCATCCCCGCGAGCCGCCCCGAGCCCGTCCTCGTCCGGCGATTTCGGCGAGGGGTTGTGCACGTCCGCCCGGGGGCCGTCGGGTGAGGCCGCTATGCCCTCGTCCGGCGCTCCGGCCGCACGCACCAGCGTGCTGTCCTCGGGCCCTGGGCCCGGCTCCAAATGAGGCCCCGCCACGACGCTGCCCGGCGAAGTGTCGGCGGGCACCGCTCCCTGGCCGGCACGCAGCGGGACCTCGGCGACGAACTCCCGCAAGGAGTCACGCAGTGCGAGGCGCGACTCACTCAGCACCAGGGGCTTGGCTGCCAGATACGCGCGCGGAGTCATGCCTACCAGTGCCTCGGCCGGTCTTTCGAAGAAATCCTCTGGCCGCAGCCCAGCCTCCTTCACAGCGTCGAACACGCGCCGCAGTACCTCCAGGGCCGTTATCACCGGCCGGTCGAGCACCCCTCTGTCCCGCACGGCACGCGCAACGGCGTCGGCCGAGGACAAACCGAGCAGCACAATGAGCTGCGCATGCCCCACCGCCAGCAGCGCGTACTCGGCGAGCCACGCCACTCCCCCGCCGAACTCAGGCGGCATCTGCAGCGCCTTCTGCCAGTCCGCTGTGTACTGCGTGGGTTCGGGAACCACCGGCTCAGGGACCGACGGCCCGCTCGCCTCAGTGACGGCCTGCGCGGAGTGCTCCTCGGACCGACGATCCGCCTGCTCCTCAGGCTCAGCCGTGAGTGCGGTGACAGCCTCCGACGGCGTGTCCGTCGCAGAGTCCATCACCGCCTCACCAGGTGCGGTGTGATCGCATGGCTCGCCCGCCGTTTGCTCTCTGAGGCATTCGCCGCCGTCCGGTGTCTCCCCCGCTTCGACGGACTGTGCCATTGCTTCCAGCGGAGCGTGCTTCGGTGCGGGGTCGGGCAGCGTGTCAGGCACCCGCTTTGCCCCGGAATTCTCCTTCCGGGTCCCCGCTCCAGCTCCTGCTCCGCTGTCGGCTCGCTGCCTGCCGGCCGGCTCCCCGGCGCTGCCGGGTTCCTCTCCAAGGCCCCCGTCGTACCGGTACGCAGCGGTGAGCCCGGCCTCTACCAGCCGATACTGGAATTTCTTCTTGGCCTTTGACTCGATCTGCCTGACGCGCTCGCGGGTCCGTCCGATCCGTTTGCCCAACTCGTCCAGGGTCGACGGCTCATTCCCGTCCAGACCCAGTCGCCGGACGAGGATATGGGCCTCGCGTTCGGAGAGCGTGTCGACAACACTCATGATCTGCTCCAGCAGCATCGAGTCGAGCACACCCTTCTCCACTGACGGCAGTGGCTTCGTCCACCCGATGAAGTCGCCCAGGGTGACCCCGTCCCCGATGACCCGGTCGAGGGAGTCGGTACGCCGGCTCAACTTCCGGGCCTCCTCGACTTTCTGCACGGTCATGTCGCAGTACACAGCCACGTCGGCGACTCCGGAGGGCAGCCCCTGTATCGCGAGGGTGCGCTCCGCCAGCGCCACCTTGCGAACCTGTTCGTGCATATGGACCGGGATACGAATGACGCCGCCCTCGTCCGCGATACCCCGGCTGATCGACTGGCGGACCCACCAGGTCGCATACGTCGAGAACTTGAAGCCCTTGGCCGGGTCGAACTTCCGCGCCGCCCGCATCAGCCCCAGCGCGCCGTGCTGGAACAGGTCGTCGTAGTCCAGCCCCTGTTCCAGATATCTGGGCACCATCTTGTGCACGAGTCGCTGGTTGTGCAGGACGAGACAGTCCCGGGCGCGGATCCGGAGGTCATCGGGGGACAGGCCACTCAGAGCATCGTCGTCGGGTTCCTCCGCCATACGGTCCGGTCCGCCCCGTACCAGCACGGCGAGTCCGACTTCCGCCTCGGCACTCAACAAATGCATGTCCGGC
Organism: Streptomyces sp. NPDC002888; assembly: GCF_042888465.1. Classification (NCBI taxonomy): domain Bacteria; kingdom Bacillati; phylum Actinomycetota; class Actinomycetes; order Kitasatosporales; family Streptomycetaceae; genus Streptomyces; species Streptomyces sp. NPDC002888. The sequence continues at coordinate 20,825 of NZ_JBIAPU010000034.1, forward strand.
CGCCGCCGGAAGCGGTCGTTCTCCAGGACGGTCAGCGCGGCGGCCAAAGCGGCCGCGAGGTCCCCGATGCCCCCTCCGGTCGTCGCCTCCGGCCACGGGAAGGGCTCGTCCTCCGAAACGCCTTCCAGTTCGTGTTCCCCGTCAGTGAGCCCGACCGCGGTCTCCGCAGTCGCAACCGCTGTCGCTGCGACGGCCTCACCCCGTACACGCGCCCCGGCCCGCAGGGCCGCCGCGTCTCGCGCACCGAGTCCAGCCAGACGGGCGACGCCGTCCAGTGCGCGCGGGATCACATACCCATCGGGGTCGGCGTATCGGCTCAGCAGCGCCCGAACCACGTCGCCGGAGGGGAAAACAGTACTGGACACATTTTCTTCACGGATCCGTGCAACCTTTTCCGCAGTCGGGCCGTCACCGTCTGCATGCACCACCGCCCCCAGGACGGGCAGCCCCAGCCCTGCCAGTTCTTCGCGAAGCCGCTCCCGCTCGACGTCACCGAGCCCCAGCGCGCCGACTTGCTCCAGGAACACGGATTCCTGCACGGCGCCATCGACCGCCGCATGTCGCAGGCGGGCCAGCAGTCCCGTCAGGGCGGCCTTCATTCCGGATCCACGAGCCGACTGGGCCCCCTGCGCTTCCCAAGCGGCGCGGCCCGGTTCTCGCCCAGGCGCACCACCTGGCGCCCCATACCCTCCGACGGATTCGTGCATCACCCGCCCCCTCCCCGATGACACCGCAGAGCGTATGGTGATGCGTTTACAATGTCAACAGACTGACAGGCTGTTGGACTTATTCCACTTCGTGTACGGTTGCGGACACCGCACCTCCGCTCTGCCACGATGAGCGGTGCGGCAACGCATGCAGGGGGCACGTTCCGTTTTCTTACCCTCGCGCGCGGGGGCAGGAACGAGACGGCAGAGGACGAGGGGAGCGGCAGTGAGTCAGGAGCTGCTGGACGGCAGGTTCCGCATCGGGCATGTCATCGGCAAGGGCAACATGGGTGAGGTCCACCGGGCCGAGGATCTCCAGGCAGCCGAGGGCACCCCTGAGCGCACGGTCGCCGTCAAGACCATCCTGCGCCGCCGCACGGGCACCCGGATCGACACCGGCGCCGACCCCAAAGCCGCCGACCGCTTCGCCCGCGAAGTGCGCATCATGCGGCGCCTCGACGACCCCAACCTCACGCGGATCGTCGCCGGCGGGGTGGCCGAGGACCAGGACGGTCTGCCTTACCTCGCGATGGAGTTCCTGGACGGCGAGACGCTGCGCGACCTCATCGAGGAGGAACGGCAGCTCCCCGTCACCTGGGCCGCCGCCATCGGCGCCCAGATCGCGTCCGGCCTCGCCGCCGCGCACGCCGCCGAAGTCGTCCACCGCGACCTCAAGCCCGCCAACGTCATGCTCACCCAGGGCGGCACGGTCAAGGTCCTCGACTTCGGCATGGGGCGCATCGTCGACGACCCCGATGAGGCCCGGCTGACCAGCACCGGCGTCAGTGTGGGCACTGCCCGCTATATGGCTCCGGAGCAGTTCGAGGCCAAGCAGGTCACGCAGGCCGCCGATCTGTACGCGCTGGGCTGTGTGCTGTACGAGATGCTCCTGGGTGTACCGCCGTTCACCAGCGAGTCCCCGTTCGAGCTGGCCACCAAGCACACGCACGAGGTGCCGACGCCCATCGCCGTGATCCGCAGCGAGGTGCCCACCGAGCTCGCCCGGCTCGTCGACCGACTGCTCGCCAAGGATCCGGCGGCCCGTCCCGCGGACGCCGTGGCTGTACGCGACGCGCTGCTTCCGCTGGTCAAGCAGGACGGGGACACCTCACTGCTGGCGCACTGGGGCGCGCTGGACCCGACCCGCCCCCTGCGCGATCCCGCCGCCCAGGCCCCCGCACGGCAGGCCACCGCCCGGACGCCGGCGCCGGTCACCATCTCAGGGGCGGGCATGGACGTCTTCGGCGTCCACCGCACGCTCATCCGGGACTACCGCTCCTTCACCGAGGGTGGCACCGTCATCCGTGACGACCGCATCGCGGCGTTCGTGGAGGACGACCTCAACAGCAAGTCGCAGTGGCCCGACCCGTGGCTGTCGCTGAACCCGTTCTTCCAGAGCGGCGGCACGGTGGTCGAGCTCGCCGGGCAAAAGGTCCTGCACGACGAGTGCGCTCGTATCTTCCAGGCGAAGAAGACCGAGGGCGGCACAGTCCCCGACGGCCGCCCGCTGACACTCCACCAGCACCAGCGCGAGGCCATCGACGCCGCCGCGTCCGGTGCGTCGTACGTCCTCACGACGGGCACCGGGTCCGGCAAGTCGCTCGCGTACATCGTCCCGATCGTGAACAAGGTGCTCCACCAGCGGGACACCGAGGGACCCAAAGCCCCCAAGCGAGTACGGGCGTTCATCGTCTACCCGATGAACGCGCTCGCCAACAGCCAGCTCAAGGAGCTGGAGAAGTATCTGCGCGACGGCTACAGCACGGGCCGCGAGCCGGTCACCTTCGCCCGGTACACGGGCCAGGAGGACGACGAGAAGCGCAAGGAGATCCGGGACAACCCGCCGGACATCCTGCTCACCAACTACGTGATGCTGGAACTGATGCTGACCCGCCCGGCCGACCGGGCGAGCCTCATCAAGATGGCGCGGGGCCTGGAGTTCCTGGTCTTCGACGAGTTGCACACCTACCGTGGCCGGCAGGGCGCCGACGTCGCCCTGCTGATCCGCCGCGTCCGCGAGGCGTGCCAGGCTCAGGACCTGCAGTGCATCGGCACGTCGGCCACCATGTCGACCGAGGGCACGCTCGACGACCAGAAGAAGGTCGTCGCCGGAGTGGCGAGCACTCTGTTCGGTACGCCGGTGCGCCCGGATCACGTCATCGGCGAGACGCTGGTCCGCGCCACCCACGACACACCCGACACCGTTCCCGCCGAGCGCCTCAACTCCCCCGCCGCGCCGCGCGCGTACGACGATCTCGTACGCGATCCGCTGGCCCGCTGGATCGAGACCCGCTTCGGCCTGGCCACGGACGAGGCCACCGGGCGGCTGATCCGGCAGCAGCCGACGAAGATCGAGGTCGCGGCGAGGGAGCTGCACGAGCGGACCGGTGTCGCCGAGGGTCAGTGCGCCGACGCGATCCGCGCCACGCTGGAGGCCGGTTCGCAGGCGCGGCACCCGGTGACCGAGCGGCCGCTGTTCGCGTTCCGGCTTCACCAGTTCCTTTCCAAGGGTGACACCGTGTACGTCACCCTGGAGGACAAGCTCACGCGCCACCTCACCCGGTCTTATCAGCTCGAACAGCCGGGCAGTGACGGAAAGTTGCTGATGCCGCTGGCGTTCTGCCGGGAGTGCGGTCAGGAGTACCTGACGGTGTGGCGGACCGAGAAGGACGGCGAGGTCCGGTACGAGGCCCGCCGGGACACCTCCGCGACGGGCGGCCGGCAGGGCGACGGCTATCTGTACGTCGACCACGAGCGGGCGTGGCCGTCCAACGTGCAATACGCCGTGGACGACCGCCGACTGCCCGAGTCCTGGCTGGAGTTGGACGACAAGGGCCAGGAGGTGGTGAAGAAGTCGTACCGCGACCGGGTGCCTCGTGCCGTCACCGTCGATCCGCGCGGTCACGAGGGTCGCGGCGAACTCCAGGCCGCGTTCGTCCCCTCCCCCTTCCTCTTCTGCCTGCACTGCGGGGTCGCGTACGAGCAGACGCGCGGCCGGGACTTCGCGAAGCTGGCGACGCTCGACCAGGAGGGCCGGTCCTCCGCGACCTCGCTGATCTCGGCGTCGGTGGTGCGCTCGCTGAAGTCGGTGCCTGAGGAGACCCTGGACAAGGAGGCGCGCAAGCTCCTCACGTTCGTCGACAACCGGCAGGACGCGTCCCTTCAGGCGGGTCACTTCAACGACTTCGTGCAGATCACGCAGTTGCGTGGGGCGCTGTACCGGGCGGCTCTGGACGCGGGCGAGGACGGCGTCCACCACGAGGAGCTGGCCTCGTCGGTGACGAACGCGCTCGCCATCGAGCCGGCCGACTACACCGGCGACAGCGATCTGCCGCCCTCCCTCGCCCGCAACGCCGCCAAGACCCTCCGTGACGTGATCGCGTTCCGGCTGTATCTGGATCTGGAGCGCGGCTGGCGCATCACGATGCCGAACCTGGAGCAGACCGGCCTGCTGGAGATCGGCTACGAGGACCTTGACTGGGTGGCGGCCAAGCAGGACCGGTGGGCGGGCACGCACGAGGCGCTGCGCGACGCCGACCCGGCACTGCGGGCCGAGGTCATGAAGGCGCTGCTCAACGAGATGCGCCGGTCCCTCGCCATCGACGTCTCGTACTTCCGTGACGACTTCGACTCGCTCCAGCGGGCGAGCGAGGAGCGGCTGATCGACCCGTGGGTGCTGTCCGCCGCGGACAAGCCGAAGGTCGGCACTGCCTATCCGCACCCGTCCCGTCCGGGCATGGACCGCTCGGCGCTGTTCCTGTCGGCGCGCGGCAAGTTCGGCAAGTACCTGCGCCGCGCGGACACGTCGTTCAAGACGCTCGACCCGGCCGATCTCCAGTTGGTCATCGAGGAGTTGCTGAAGGTACTGGCCAAGGCGGGCCTGGTGAAGGAGGTGACGGAGGCCCCGCAGCGGGCGGGCCGCTACCGCAGGTCCTCCACCCCGGCCGCCACGGGCTACCGCGTCGCCGCCCAGTCCCTCGTCTGGCGTGCGGGCAGGGGCGAGCGGGGCACGCACGACCCGCTGACCCGCACCTACCAGAGCGGCGACGGCCCGCGCGTCAACACCTTCTTCCGCGACCTGTATAAGGACGCGGCGGGCGCCCTGTCCGGCCTGTTCGCGCGCGAGCACACCGCGCAGGTCTCGCCGGAGGAGCGGGAGCAGCGCGAGGAGGCTTTCCGCAAGGCGGAGTTGAAGCTGCTGTACTGCTCCCCGACGATGGAGCTGGGCGTCGACATCTCCCAGCTGAACGCGGTGATGATGCGCAACGTGCCGCCCACGCCCGCGAACTACGCGCAGCGCTCGGGCCGCGCGGGCCGCAGCGGCCAGCCCGCCCTCGTCACCACGTACTGCGCGACGGGCAACAGTCACGACCAGTACTACTTCCGCCGCTCGGAGCGCATGGTGGCGGGCGCCGTCGCCCCGCCGCGTCTGGACCTCGCCAACGAGGACCTGGTCCTCTCCCACCTCCAGGGCATCTGGATCGCGGAGGCCGGCCTGAAGCTGGGCCGTGCCGTCCCCGAGGTGCTCGACGTGTCGTACCCGGACACGGGTGACCGCCCGAACCCCGCGCTGGAGCTGCTGCCGGACATCCTCGCGGCCTCCCTCGACGAGAGCGCCCGGCGTCGCACCGTCGACGCGGCCCTGCGCGTCCTCGGCCCGCTCCTGCCCGACTTCGCCGACACCACGTGGTGGCACGACGACTGGATCCAGGACCGTGTGCGGACGGTGGCCAAGCGCTTCGACCGGGCCTTCGACCGCTGGCGGCAACTGTTCCGCTCCGCGCTCGACGACCAGTACATCCAGAACAGGCGCCGCCTCGACTACAGCCTCACCGAGGGCGACCGCATCCGTGCCAACGCCCGCCGCCGTGAGGCCGAGACACAACTGAACCTGCTGATGAACGAGAGCGTTGACAGCAAGTCGGTCCTCTCCGACTTCAACCCGTACCGCTATCTCGCGTCCGAGGGCTTCCTGCCCGGCTACAGCTTCCCGCGGCTCCCGCTCGCCGCGTACATCCCGACCATCGGCCGCCGCCGCGGGGACGGCGACTACCTCCAGCGGCCGCGCTTCCTCGCGATCCGCGAGTTCGGCCCCGGTGCGCTGATCTACCACGAGGGCGCCCGCTACCAGGTGACCCGCATCCAGCTGCCGCCGGACTCCTCGGGTGAGCTGGCGACCAGCGAGGCCCGCCGCTGTGCACAGTGCGGCTACCACCACGATCCGGAGCAGCTGGAGGACCGCTGCGCCATGTGTCACGAGCCGCTGGGCGCGGCGACGTACGGCCTGCTGCACCTGCACACCGTTTACACCACCCGCCGTGAGCGGATCTCGTCCGACGAGGAGGAGCGGCGCCGCGCCGGCTTCAAGCTGGAGACGTCGTACCGCTTCCAGGACCACGGCACCCGCAAGGGCCGGCTGAACGCGGCGGTCGCCGACGCCTCGGGCGCGCCGCTCGCCGACGTGGCGTACGGCGACTCGGCGACCGTCCGGATCACCAACACCGGCCGGGTACGCGCCAAGAGCGACGAGCCGGCCGGGTACTGGCTGGACCTCGCGGACGGCCGCTGGATGAACGACAAGGACGCCTCCGAGGCGTCCGGCGACTCCAGCGAGCTGCCCGTGATCGACGCGGACGGCAATGAGCGGCGCCGTAAGAAGCGGGTCATCCCGTACGTGGAGGACCGCCGCAACATCCTCGTCGTCACCCTCGACGAGCCGCTGCCGGAGCCGGTCGCGCTCTCCCTGATGTACGCCCTGGAGCGGGGCATCGAGGCCGCGTTCGAGCTGGAGGACGCCGAGCTGTCCAGCGAGCTGCTGCCGCCGGACGACGGTCCCCGCAACCGCATCCTGTTCACGGAGGCCGCCGAGGGCGGCGCGGGTGTGCTGCGCCGCCTCCAGGCGGAGGACGACGCCCTGGCGAAGGCCGCCGTACGCGCCCTGGACATCTGCCACTTCGACGCGGACGGCACCGACCAGGGCGGCCCGCACCCGGACCGGCCGTGCGCGCTCGGCTGCTACGAGTGCCTGCTGACCTACGGCAACCAGCTCAACCACGCCCTCATCAACCGTCACTCGGTGCGGGCCCTGCTGGTGCGGCTGGCGTCGGCGACGGCCCGGCGGGAGTCGCGCGGCGAGTCGCGTTCGGAGCAGTACCGGCGGCTGCTGGACCAGGTCTCCCCCGCCGCCGAGCCGACGCCGGTCGAGGCGGCGGTCGGAACGTCGGTCGAGGCGTCGGCGGCCGAGCTGGCCGCCCAGGGCGACTTCCTGGGCTGGGCGAAGGCGCGCGGCCTGCGGCTCCCGGACGAGCCGGGCTCCTTCCTCACCGAGGCGATGGCCACCCCCGACTACGTGTACCGCCTGCCCGGCGTGAACGTGGCCGTCTTCGTCGACCTGCCCGACCAGGAGCAGGACAGCTCCCGGGACGAGGACGCCGAGGACCGTCTGTTCAACGCCCGCTGGGACGTCATCCGCTTCGCGCTCGGCGCCGACTGGGACGCCGTCGCCGCCGCCAACGCCCGCTACTTCGGCTCTCCGGCCGCCAACTGATCGCCCATCCAGAGGACTTGAAGACTCACATGGCACTCACGTACTCCGCCGGTTCCCTGGTGAAGGCCCGCGGCCGGGAATGGGTCGTGCTCCCCGAGAGCAAGCCCGACCTGCTCGTCCTGCGCCCGCTGGGCGGCTCGGACGACGACATCGCCGCCGTGTTCCCCGCGTTCGAGACCGTGGACGAGGCGAAGTTCGCGCCGCCGGAGCCGAGCGACCTCGGTGACCAGCGGGCGGCGGGCCTGCTGCGTACGGCGCTGCGCGTCGGCTTCCGCTCGGGCGCGGGACCGTTCCGCTCGCTGGCCGGCATCGCGGTGGAGCCGCGCGCGTACCAGCTCGTGCCGCTCCTGATGGCCCTGCGGCAGAAGACGGTACGCATGCTGATCTCGGACGACGTCGGTATCGGCAAGACGATCGAAGCGGGCCTGGTCGCGAGCGAACTCCTCGCGCAGGGCGAGGCGACGGGCCTGGCCGTGCTGTGTTCCCCCGCGCTCGCCGAGCAGTGGCAGCAGGAGCTGCGCACCAAGTTCGGCATCGACGCGGAGCTGGTCCTGTCCTCGACGGTCTCCCGCCTCGAACGGGGCCTGGACCTGGGCCAGTCCCTCTTCGACAAGTACCCGCACGTGATCGTCTCGACGGACTTCATCAAGTCTCCGCGCCACCGGGACGACTTCGTACGCCACTGCCCCGACCTGGTCATCGTGGACGAGGCCCACACCTGCGTGGTCGCCGACGACACCTCGACGGCGTCGCAGAACCAGCTCCGCTACGAGCTGCTGCGCCGCGTCGCGGCGGACGAGAACCGGCACCTGCTGCTGGTGACGGCCACCCCGCACAGCGGCAAGGAGTCCGCGTTCCGCAACCTCCTCGGCCTGGTCAAGCCCGAACTGGCCGACGTGAGCCTGGATTCGGAGGCGGGCCGGAAGCTCCTCGCCCAGCACTTCGTGGCGCGCAAGCGGGCGGACGTACGCCAGTACCTCACCAAGGAGGACGGTCTCAGCGACGACTCCCTCGCGGAGCGGACGGCGTTCCCCTCGGACCGCTACTTCAAGGACGAGACGTACAAGCTGTCGCCGGAGTACCGGGCCCTACTCGACGACGCGATCGCATACGCGAGTGAGCGCGTCGAGCAGGCGGGCAGCCAGGGCAAGCGGGAGGCCCGCATCGCCTGGTGGTCGGCCATCGCGCTGCTCCGCTCCCTGGTGTCGTCCCCGCGCGCCGCCGCGCAGACACTGCGGACGCGTTCGGCGGCGGCGATCGCCGCGTCGGCGGAGGAGGCCGACAAGCTGGGCGCCCCGCTCAACAGCGACGCGGCCGACAGCGACGCGATGGAGGGCATGGACGTCGCACCGGGCGCGGAGACGACCGAGGACCCGCGCTCCTACCTCGCCGAACTCGCCGACATCGCACAGGAGTTGGAAGGACCCACCAAGGACCTGAAGCTCAAGGCGCTCATCAAGCACCTCAAGGCGCTGCTCGCGGACGGCCATAACCCGATCGTGTTCTGCCGCTACATCCCGACGGCCGAGTACCTCGCCGAGCAACTGGAGAACGACAAGGACTCTGGCAGGCGTGGCCCGCTCGGCGCGAAGACGGTCGTCAAGGCGGTCACCGGCACGCTCTCCCCGCAGCAGCGCCTGGAGCGCATCGAGAAGCTCGCCGAGGAGGCCGGCGAGGACGCCGCCGCCCGCCGCGTCCTCATCGCCACCGACTGCCTCTCCGAGGGCGTCAACCTCCAGCACCACTTCGACGCCGTCGTCCACTACGACCTGGCCTGGAACCCGACCCGCCACGACCAGCGCGAGGGCCGCGTCGACCGCTACGGCCAGCGCAGGGACCAGGTCCGTGTCATCACCCTGTACGGCGACGACAACGGCATCGACGGCAAGGTCCTCGAAGTCCTCATCAAGAAGCACCGTCAGATCAAGAAGGACCTCGGCATCTCCGTCTCCGTACCCGACGAACTGTCGACGGGCGTCACCGACGCGATCGTCGAGTGGCTGCTGATGCGCGGCCGCGAGGACCAGGACGCGCTGTTCAGCGCGGACGCCTTCAAGGTGAGCACGGCCAAGCTGGACAGCGACTGGAACTCGGCGGCCGAGCGCGAGAAGGCGTCACGCTCGCGGTTCGCCCAGCGCTCCGTACATCCGCAGGAGGTGGCCCGCGAGGTCGCGGCGGTCCGCGAGGCACTGGGGGGCGCGGGCGAGATCGACACGTTCGTACGGGAGTCACTGGGCGCCCTCGGGGCCGTACTCCGCGGGGAGGGTGAGGACTTCACCGCTCAGGTCGGCGGCACGCCCATCGGCCTGCGGGACGCGCTCGCGCCGACGGCGGGCGCGGAGGTGATAGAGAGGGACCGCCCGATCCCGTTCCGCGCGGATCCGGCGGTGGCGCGGGGTGAGGCGGCCTTGGTGCGGACAGACCCGGTTGTGGGCGCCCTCGCGTCCCACGTCCTGAACGCCGCGCTGGACACCCAGGCGGACGGCGCCCGCCCGGCCCGCCGCTGCGGCGTGGTCACCACGGACGCGGTAGGCACCCTCACCACCCTGCTCCTGGTCCGCTACCGCTTCCACCTCACGCTGCCCTCCCGCAGCGGCGAGAAGCAGCTGGTCGCGGAGGACGCCCGGCTGATCGCCTTCGAGGGCTCGGCCAGGAAGGCGGAGTGGTTGCCGCCGGAGCGGGCGCGGGACTTGCTCGACGCGACGGCGGCCGAGAGCACTGACCGGCACTTCGGCGAACGCACGATGACCCGCCTGCTCACCCAACTCCCGGACGTGTACGGCCATTTGGAGTCGTACGGCGAGGAGCTGGCCGCAGGGCTGGACGCCTCGCACCGCCGGGTGCGCCAGGCGTCCGGTGAGATCGTCCGAGGTCTGTCCGTCACCGTGCAGAAGCCCGCCGACATCCTCGGCGCGTACGTGTACCTGCCCTTCGTTCCCGCCGCCGCCCCGGCCGCTGCTTCTGGAGTGTCCGCCTGATGTCCGCCACCACACGCCACCAGGTGTTCACCGCCGTCCACACGGTCGGGGGGCTGCTGCCCGCCGACATGCTGGTACGGATCTCCGAGGGCAAAGCCACCAAGGACCTCCGGGGCCTCGCCCCCGCCGACTACCGCATTCCGGGGTCTCGTTCGGTACGTGATGAGGCCGAACGCCACTGGGACAACCTCAAGTCGCTCTGGCGTGAGCTGCGGGAGAAGCTGCCGGCCGAGCCCGAGGAGTCCGTCCGCCCCGACAGCACCGGTTACGCCCGGACCAACTGGGTGATGCCCTTCTTCGAAGCGCTGGGCTTCGGCCACCTCACCCCGGTCGGCGCCTCGGAGATCAAGGCGGCCGACGACGACACCAGGAGCTTCGCGGTCAGTCACCGCCGCGACAACACGCTCGTCCACGTGACGGCTTGGAACGTCAAGCTCGACAAGCACCAGGGCGCCGGCTCCCCGGCTCCCCAGTCGCTCCTCCAGGAAGCCCTCAACCGCACCGAACCGCACCTGTGGGCGCTGCTCACCAACGGCCGCCAGCTCCGCCTGCTGCGCGACTCGAACGCGCTCGCCACCGCCGCGTACGTCGAGTTCGACCTCGAAGCGATCTTCGACGGCGAGTTGTTCAGCGAGTTCGTCGTCCTGTACCGGCTCCTGCACGCCTCGCGTTTCGAGGGCCGTGACGGTGGCACTCAGTGGACCTGCTGGCTGGAGGTGTGGCGGGACGCCGCGATCCGTCTCGGCGCACGCTTCCTGGACGACATCAGCGAGGGCGTACGGCTCGCGATCAAGGAACTGGGCACGGGCTTCCTCAAGCACCCGTCGAACGGCACACTGCGCGAGAACTTCGACCGCCACACGTACCACGCGGCCCTGTTGCGCCTGGTCTACCGCCTGCTGTTCGTCTTCGTCGCCGAGGACCGCGACGCCCTGCACCCGCCGGAGACGCCGGCCGAGGCCCGCAAGCGCTACGCCGACTACTTCTCCACGGCCCGGCTGCGCGAACAGTCCCGCCGCCGTCGGGGCACCTCCCACTCGGACCGGTACGAGGCGCTCCGCCTGGTCCTCGACGCCCTCGGCAGGGAGGAGGGCCTCCCCGAGCTGGGTCTGCCGGGCCTCGGCGGCCTCTTCGACGACGACCCGGCCGACGCCCCGCTGCGCAGGCTGTCCCTCACCAACGCGCACCTGCTGGCCGCCGTACGCCACCTCGCCGTCGTCCGCGACACCGAGGCGCAGCGCTGGCGCACCGTCGACTATCGCACCCTGGACGCCGAGGAACTGGGCGCGATCTACGAGTCCCTCCTCGACCTCGTGCCCGAGCCCGACGCCGACCGCACCTTCGAGCTGGTGCCCCGCGCGGGGAACGAGCGCAAGAAGACCGGCTCGTACTACACGCCGAGTTCCCTGGTCGACGTCCTGCTCGACTCGACCCTGGACCCGGTGATAGACGCGGCGCAGGAGCGGGGCGAGAAGAAAGCCGCCGAGGCGAAGCAGACGGACCTCGTGGCCCGGGAGACCGTGGCCTCCGAGCTGCTGTCCCTGACCGTCTGCGACCCTGCCTGCGGCTCGGGGCACTTCCTGGTAGCCGCCGCACGGCGCATCGCCAAGCGGGTGGCGGCGGTACGGGAGCAAAACCCCGAGCCTCCCGTGGAACGCGTCCGGGAGGCGCTGCACGAGGTCATCGCCCGGTGTGTGTACGGGGTGGACCTGAACCCCATGGCGGTGGAGCTGGCAAAGGTCTCCTTGTGGATGGAGGCGTTGGAACCCGGCAAGGCCCTGGGCTTCCTCGACGCGCACGTCAAGCTCGGGAACGGGCTGATCGGGGCGACGCCCTCGTTGCTGCGGGGTGGCATTCCGGACGCGGCGTTCAAGGTCGTCGAGGGTGACGACTCGTCGGTGGCCAGGGAGTGGCTCAAGCGCAACAAGGACGAGCACAAGGGCATCGTCACGCTGGACGCCGAGATGGAGGAGTCGGTCAGCGTCACGAACACGGCGTTCGGGTCCGAGCTGCGCACCCTCCTGGACGACTCCCCCACCGACGAGCTCGGCCAGGTCCGGAAGCTCGCCGACCGCTACCACAAGTGGGCCGAGTCCCCCGCCTATCTCAACGCCCTGCAGATCGCCGACGCCTGGTGCGCTGCGTTCATGTGGGAGCAGACGGAGACCGCGTCGGCACCCGTGACACAGCGCGTCTTCCTGTCACTCCAGTCGTCCGACGGCAAGGGTGCGCTGCCTGAGACACACCAGGAGATCGTCCGGCTCAGCCAGGAATACCGGTTCTTCCACTGGTACCTGGAGTTTCCTGAGGTCTTCAGTGTGCCTGACAGTCCGGCGGCGCCGGGGATTGATCCGGTGACGGGGTGGGCGGGTGGATTTGACTGCGTGCTGGGGAATCCGCCGTGGGATCGGGTCGACTTTAAGGACCAAGAGTACTTCAGCGTAGTTGAGCCATCTATCGCGGAGATCTCCGGTACGGCGCGGCGCATGGCCATTGTCGAGTGGGCTGCCAAGCATCCCGAGGAGGGGGCCCACTACTACGCGGACCGGCGCAAGGTGAAGTCATCGTTCTTGTTCTTGGGGTCTTCGGGAGCGTACCCATTGCTCCGCAAGGGACTCTCCGTTAAGGGCGTCAACTCACTCCAAACGGACCAGCTCTTCACTGAACGGTTCGTTTCGATCATCTCGCCCAAGGGCCGCTGCGGCGCCATCGTCCCCACACAGATTGCCACTGGGGCTAGCGCCCAGTTCCTCTTCCAAGAGTTGACACAGCAAGGTTCCGTAACACACTTGTACGATTTCGAGAACGGCAAACGAGAAAAGCTGTTCCCTGCAGTTCACGCCAGCTATCAGTTTGCGCTGATCTCGCTAACGGGCCGCGAACTGTCAGAGCCCGCCGCAAGATTTGCGTTCTTCCTGGGTCACCCTGAGGAGCTCGCCGACGGCAAGACGGTTTTCGCTCTCTCCCCCGAAGAGATCGCCCTAATCAACCCAAACACGGGAACCTTGCCGGTATTTCGGACGCGCAGGAACGCCGACCTTACCGCCGCTATTCAGCGTCGCTTCCCGGTACTGGTCACAGAGGGCCGCAAGGACGGCAACCCATGGCAGATCACCTTCAAGCACCTCTTCAACTTGACCGATGACTCTGATCTATTCCGTGACCGGTCCGGGCTAGAGGCGGAGGGATGGGAACTTCAGGGCAACATTTTCATGCAAGAGGGGGAGCGAATGCTGCCACTGTACGACGCGAAGATGGCACACCTCTTCGACCATCGCTGGAACCGCTACTACGACCTTGGTAACGACGACTACGAGCATGTTCCCCTGGAGGACAAGGAGAACGCGTACGGTGTGGCGCAGCCGCGGCAGTGGATCAAGGAAAGGGGACGAATCCCAACCGTTCGCAAGGGCAAGGAAATCACCATCGCCGGTGTGGACCTGCGCTTGGCGGAGCTGGAGTGGGAAAGGGACTGGCTACTTGGCTGGCGTGATGTTGCCCGCACAACTGATGAGCGCACGGCGATTCCAGCATTCCTGCCGAAGGTGGCAGTGGGGAACAGCTTCCCATTGATGCTTCCCGGCACCCCGGCCGAACTGACAGCTGCCTTGGCCGCCGCACAGAGCTCCCTGGTCTTCGACTTCGTGGCCCGCCAGAAGGTCGGCGGCATCCACTTGGGCCTGATGACGTGGAAGCAGCTTCCTGTTCCCCACCCCGCCGACCTGGCCCCCCACACGACCTTCCTCACTCCTCGCACCCTCGAACTCGTCTACACCTCGTGGGAGATGGAGCCCTTGGCCGAGGACCTCGGCGACACCGGCGCCCCCTTCACCTGGAACCAGGACCGCCGCGCCCAGCTCCGCGCCGAGCTAGACGCCTACTTCCTCCACCTCTACGGAGTCTCCGCCGAGGACGCCGACTACATCCTGGAGTCCTTCCAGACCGAGAACGGCGGCCTTAAGAACAACGAGATCGCCAAGTACGGCGAGTACCGCACCAAGCGCCTGGTCCTCACCGAGTACGACCGCATGGCCGCCGCCGGCCTCACCCTGGAGACCCCGCTCATCGACGGCAAGAACTACACCTCAACCCTCACCCCGCCCCCCGGCCACGGCCCCCGGCACGAAGGAGCCGGAGAGTGACGAGTCCGCCGTCGGCCGGCGGAACGGGGCAGCCGGTGTCGGGGGCGCGGGCCGAGGCGGTCGCACGGGAGCGGGAACGGCTGAGGGCGCTCAGGGAACGCCGCGACGCCCAGAATGCGGACGCGGGGGTCGACGGGTTCGCCGTACGCAGGTGGCGGAAGGTGGGGGTGTTCGGAGCCCAGGCGGTACTGCAGGCCCACGCTCTGCTCCTACAACTCGCATCCCTCGCACAGGACGCGACGCACGACGCCATAGCGGATGCCCTGCGCGACGAACCGGACGACCGGCTGCTGCCTGCTGTACGGACCGTCCTCGAACGAGCCGACCCAGCCACGGTCGCCACGGCACTTACGGCGGTCCACGCGGGCGGCTTCCTGTGGCTGACCGAGGTCGGGGAGCAACGGCTCACCGCCCTGACAGCGGGCGACGACACGCTCGCCGCCTCCGGGAGCGAGGACCCCTCCGGGGCCTTCGCCCTCCTCTCGGCGCTCGCGACGGATGGTACGGCCGCCTTCCCGCCTCGGATGCTGCCGCGTGTGCTTCCCTGGATACCGCTGAGCGTCCTCGACGACCTCATCGACGCCGAGGCGGTCGGCCCCGAGCACCAGCCCTGGCAGTGCCGGGCCGAGCAGGCCGAGCACGCCTACCTCAAAGCCCGGCTGGTTCCCGATCAGGTAACCGCCGAGCAGGCAACCGCGCTGGAGTGGACGGCCCGGCAGCGGCGGAACGCGTTTCTCGCCGGGAGCGAGCCGCTGCCCTCGGTCGGCGACGTCTACGACCTCTTGGAGCGAGTTACCGACGGCGACGCCTCGGTGGTGAAGGAGCTCGAAAGGGAGCTGCCCCGCGATCTGGTGCTCCGGCTGCGCCGGCTCCTGGACGGGGTCGATGTCGGCAACTGGGACCGGGACATATGGGAGGACAGGGGGTTGTGGCGGCTCATTTTCTCTCTGTGGGAACCCAAGGCAGCCGTCAACCCCACGCGGTCACCCCTGCACGCGCTCATGGCCCTGCGTCAGGCCTACGACCTGCTGTGCCTGAACGACCTCGCCCGTGCTTCCCCCCAGATAGACAAGCTGGTGTCGTTCGAGACCGCTGATCCGGCCTACCGGGCCGAGGCGCTCAACTTCCATGCGTACACGCTGCTGCTCCGAGAGGAACTGGACGCAGCGGCCGTCGTTCTGAAGGGGATCAGTGGATCGCACGAGCTGGCCGAGTCCAACCTCCGCATGGTCGAGCAACGTCGGGCGATTCCCCGTAACGACAGACCGGCAGCGTCCAACCCCTATCTGGACCTCGGGTTGCCGCACGGCGCCCCGAGCTGGGAGACCCGGTACCGGGACCTCCGCCGGGAGCACGTGCACGACGTGGACATGAGCGCGCGGCTCAACAGCGCGATGAAACGCATCAGAGACGCCGAGCGCGACGAGGACTCGTCCGGCTTCTTCGTGTTACCGCTCGACCCGGACGTGTACGAGCTCCCGGACGAGGTGCCGGTCACGCTGGTCCCGCCCCTGGCCCCGCTGACCAGGCGAACGACGCCCCACTCCCCCGAAAGTCTGGCGCTCGTGCGGCAGCGCGCGGTTGCGGATCTGCTGCCCCACCTGCTTAACGCGCCCCGGCGCCCCGATCGCAACTCAAGGATGCACACACAGTGAAGAAGGTGCCCCGCAGCCAGCGGAAGACCACAGCGGCCCCCAAGCGGGTTACCCCCAAGGGGAACAACGGCCTCAAACATCGTCGGGAGAAGCAGCGGGCGGCGGCCGATGTCCCCAAAAACTCCCCGCGCACCTACCGCCCCGAGGAACTACTCAGCCCTCACATGCTGCTCTCCCGTTTCGCCGAGCGGGCAACCGGCCTCCTGACCGCTGTCCCGGAAGAGGAGCGACCCACGCAGGCCGCTGTGACGGCTGCCTTGCGCCAGGCCGTACTGGAAGCGTTTCGCTCCAGGGAGGAGTACGTGGCCCGGATGGTCGAGGTCGATCTGCTCGCCGGCGCGCCCAACCAGAGTGCAAGTTCGCTTCGGAAGGGCATCCGTACCGCCTTGCTGGACCAAGGAGTGCGGTGCGTGGACTCACCCGACGGCGAGAGCGAACTCTTCGTGGTGGTGGAAGGCGATGGTGAGGCGTTCGAGGTGCTGCGCCCGGCCTACGTGGACCAGGCCACCGGCAAGCTGGTGCTCTCCGGACAACTGCGCCGCCTGCCCGGGCCCGACGGAGGAGACCACTCCGTGGGGGACAACGAGGTGACGAACGGGGAGGGCGTGTGACCGCCACCGGGATCGATTTCGGCACCACCAACTCCGTGGTGGCCCAGTGGATGGGCGACAACGCCGACGTGCTGCTGCTGGACGCCCACCACATTGACGCCGACTGGCGCCATCCCGGCTTCGAGTACCTCTTCCCGTCGGTGGTGGGCATGAGTTCGCTGCGTCGGGGGGCGTTGTTCGGCTGGGAGGCCAAGCTCCGCTCCGAGGAGGCGGCCGAGGCCTGCAAGCGACTCCTCAAAAGCGACGAGTACGTCACGATCCACGGCCGCAGGTTCGCGGCCACGACAGTGGCCGCCGGTGTCTTCCAGGCCATGCGGAAGGGCGCGGAACACAATCTCACCGCCATTGACCAGGCCGTGATCACCGTGCCCGCCAACGCCACGGGTGCCGCGCGCTATCGCACGCGCGCCGCCGCGCAGTTCGCGGGCATCAACGTCCTGGCGCTGCTCAACGAGCCGACGGCCGCCGCGATCTCATACGCGCACGATCTACGACATGACCTACATGAGCTACGGAAGGACCCCACCATCCTGGTCTTCGACTGGGGTGGCGGCACGATCGACGTCACCGTGCTCGACTACCAGGACGGGTTCTTCGAAGAGCTTGCGTCACGGGGTGTGACCGAGCTGGGCGGCCTGGAGATCGATCGCCGTCTGCGTGACCTCGTCCTCGAACGCGCTCCGGCGCGGTCGGCGTGGACGCCCGCGCAGGAGCGGCAGTTCGGGCTGGATCTGGAGCGCAGCAAGATCCGCCTGTCCTCCGAGGACTCCGTCACCGTCAGGACTCCGGACGGTGACACCGTCGAGGTGTGGCAGGAGGAACTGGAGGACGCCATCACCGACCTCGTCGACCGAGCTCTCGCACCGGTCCAGCAGTGCCTCACCGACCTGCACATGGCCCCTCTGGACGTGGACGCGGTGCTGATGATCGGCGGCACCAGTCAGATCCCGAGCGTACGGATGGCGGTCGCCGAGGTCATGCAACAGCAGCCCGTCGAGGTCGACCTCTGCGACCCCATGACGGCGGTCGCCCGCGGTGCTTCCATCGCGGCAGCGGTGCTGTCGGGGGAGGCTGACGGCGTGATCCAGGTGGCGACAAGCCATGCCTTGGGTACGGTCGTCACAGACGACACCGGCCAGCGGAAGTTCAGTCAGATCATTCCGCGCAACTCACCGCTGCCGTGGAAGGAGCGCAAGAACTACACGCCGCGCCGGGACAATGCCCGCAGTCTCGCCGTGGAGATCTGGGAGGGTGACCCGGAGCGGCCCCTGGATCACCCCGACAATGTGCAGTTGACAGACCTCCGGCTCACCTATCGGGACCCTCGGGCTCGTGAGGACTCCCGATTCCTGCTGGAGTACACGTACGACACGAGCGGGCTTCTGCACGTCAAGGCGACCCTTGAACGTACCGGCGAGGAAGTGTTGAACGAGGAGATCAAGAGTTTCAGCTCTGGTGGCCCGACGCCGGCAGTGCGCAAGGAACTTGAGGATCTGCTCGCTGGCAACGTGGTCACCAGGCCGCTGCCGACGCAGGTACAGAAGCGAGCCACGGGTTCAGCGCCTGCGGCGCTCGTGGTAGACGGTTCCAACCTGGCGTGGATCGGCAGGTCGCCGCGGCAACCTGGTGTGTACGGCAGCGACGACCGACCGTCCTACGCCCAACTGCTGTCCGCGTGCGACGCCCTGACATCGCGGTATCCCGACGCCGTGCTCCACGTGGTCGTCGACGCCACTTTCAGGCACAAGGTCGCGGAGGAAGAACGTGCGGCAGTGGATTCGGCGCTCAGCAAAGGCGATCTCATCCAGCCTCCGGCCGGAACCGAGGGCAAGGGCGATGCGCTTGTCACAGCAATCGCGGAGGACACCGGCGGAACCGTCGTCACCAACGACAACTATGCCGAGTTGCAGAACAGATATCCCTGGTTGCGGGACAAGGAACGAGTGCTCGGGGTCACCTTGTCGCAAGGTATGTGGGTTTTCACACCGCGCACCTGCGTGCCGCCTCGCCACCGGATCGTACGAGCGGAGGTGCCTCAGCAGTCCCGGGCCTTGATTCCCCCGGGCCCCGGCCCGCTCCCCGAGTTCAGATACCACCGCCCCCACGAGGATTAGTGGTGAATGACACGGAAGTGAATGACACGGCGAGTCTCAGAGCCGAGGTGTTGGCCCTCCTGCTGGAACCGTTGGGTGTCGACGCCATGGCCGGGTCGGCCTCACTCGAGAGGCTCGCCAAGGATGTGAAGGCGGTTGCCCAAGCGTGTGGGTGTGCCGGTCTGCCACCGTCCGGGAGCACTCTTCGGTGGGTGTCCGAAGCCGCGGAGGCGTGCATCGAGGAACAGGAACTGGGCCGCCTGGCAACGGCTCGAGGCCGGACTCTTACGCCGGACGGGGCCAGAGCCCTCCGAGAGTTGATGCGGCTCGAAGGAGTACGGTCTCATCTTCAGGCACTTGAGGGTGTGCCGGTGGAAGCGCTTCGAGTGGACCTCGCGGCTGTGTCGATCGCGGAACGGCTACTGCCTGGAGTCCTTGAGCCGTGTCATCGTGCGGATCATGAATGGCCCAAGGAGATCTGGCGTTCGATCCGTGAGATTGACCTCGAACGCGCGCTGACTGACCTGAGCCGTCGCCGAAGAACCCGGCAGGCGGCAGACGCGCGTGAGCTCGTGCTCAAGCACAGTGTCTCGGCGGCTCGGGATCTGCAGAACCGGGATCTGGTGACGCGGCTTGAGAAAGTGCGGGACTTCGTCGCCGCGGAGCAGTCGTACGAGGCGGTCCTGTCCGTGCGACCGGAGTGGTGGCGCTGGCTCGGGCCGGACGCGCGGTCCAGGTTCAGATCGGATCGGCGTGATGCCCTGCTCTGGGCGATCGAGGCTCGCGACACCGGCGCCGCTTCCGGGAGCACTCTGGAAATGCTCGCGGACGACAGCGCGCGGGCAGTGATCGAGCACGGGCTCGCGACGGCGACCGTGAGCACGGCCGCGTCCCTGGCCCCGCCTGCTACGACTTCGGCCGCACGGCTCGTGGCGGGGCTGCCGGCGGTCGCCTCTCGGACCGACATCAGCGAGCTGCGAGCTCTGAAGTCCTGGTACACGAAAAACGTCGCACTGCTCGACCGCGTGGCAGCGGCCATGGACGTGCGGCGAACCGAACCGGATCTCCGCGAGGCCCTTGAGTCCCTGGTCGGCGAGCTCGCGCTTCCGTCCGGTGCGGTGGACATGAGTCGCTCGGCCTACCGCGATATCCAGTCCACCCTCCGGGCCGAGGTCGAGGCACGTCTTCAGCGAACGTCGTACTCCGCGCACGCAATCGAGAGCGAGGATCTCGTCGGGGCCATCAGCCACATCGGGGCGCTCGAACGCGAACTGCGCGATGCCGTGCAGGCCATGCCCGCGGTGAGAGGCAGACTGCTCGTGGCCGTTGCCGGAAGAACCAAGTCCGGGAAGACCACGCTTCGCAAAGCCCTGACCCGCGATGCGGACCGAACCGGGATCGGGCGAGGGGCGCACCGCACCACGCGAAAGACCTCCGCGTTCGAGATCGGCTCCGTGACCTACCTCGACACGCCCGGCGTCGCCGCGAAGGACGACGACCTCGACGCCCAACGAGCGCGGGCCGCGTGCGACATCGCCGACGCGGTGATATGGAACTACGCCGACACGCTTCGCGACGAGGAGTCCGCCGAACTCCAGCGTCTCCTCCTCTCGGGGAAGCCTCTGCTCGCTGTCGTCAACGTGAAGGAACGAGTCGACACACCCGACCGTCTTCAACTCTTCGCCCAGCGCCCGGAGAGGGCGTTCGCGTCGACGTCGGGTCACGCCGTCCGGATCGAGCAGGTCTCCAGAGCGGTCGGAGTCGCACCGCCCGTCGTCCTCGCGGTCCACGCCGCTGCCGCGCACGAAGCGTTGTCCACGGGCGATCGCGAGCTGGGAGACAGGGCCCTTCGGGCGAGCAGGTTGCCCGAGCTGGAGCAGTCCCTCGCCCAACTCCTGGCCGAGCGCGCGATTCCGCTTCGTGCCGTTCGGCTGGCCGAAGGTGTGCGGGCGCCGCTCGCCGCGTTTCACGACCGGGCGGTCGAGGTACTCCCTCAGATCGGTCTCGCGCTCGGCGAACTCGAACGCTCAGCGACGAGTGAACGGGTCGCGTTGCTCGAAGCTTTCCGGATCGCGGGCCAAAACAAGCGCGACCGACTCGAAGCCGAGCGCCACCGTGCCCAAGAGCGGTTGCCGGATGTGGTTCGGGACCTGGGCGGCGTGGATCACGCGCAGCGGTGGAGCGACTTCATCACCGGTCTGGAGTTGGAGGGACTTTTCTCCAGTCTCGAGAGCGAGTTCGAGCAGGAGACGCGGAAACGGGGGAGGGTTCTGCGCGCGCTGGCGAGCGCCCCGGAGCGTCAGGACGACGCGCGCCCGCGTGTCCGGGCGCGTCCTGACGTGAAGGTCGTGAGCCTGGGTACGGCGGCTGCGGCTGCCAAGGGAGCGGCGACAGCCCTCCTGGGCTCCTTTGCCGCCAAGGGGATCCCCAAGAAGCTCGCGGTCCCCCCTCCCGCGGCGACGGCGGTATACGTGGCGGAGACCCTGGCCGGAGCGGCGAAAGCGGTGAGCAGTGAGGTTGACCGCGCACGGCAGGCGAAGGACAAGTGGACCAGCGCAACCACGTCCGCGGCCGAGGCCAGCCTCGATGAGCTGTTCGACTGGGTCGAAGCGCGGTTGACTCGAATCGTCGATGACGCGACGGCTCAAGTCGATGCCCAGTCCGAAGCGCAGTCCGCGGACATCAGCAGCACGCGGGAGCGGTTCGAGCAACTCCGTCGGCTGCGGTCGGCCGTGCGGTCCGCCCTCGATGCGATCGACCTCGTTCTGGTGCGCCGACTCCAGGCCCTGGCGGGCGGGGACCCGGCGGTGATCCGTCTGGCACGCCGAACGCCAGGAGCCGAACTTCGCGTCTGGACCGACGCGTCCCGAGTCGTGGAAGTGCGGGCGTGTCTACAGGACCAATTCGTGGATGTCCTCACCGAGCGGATGGAGATTTGCCCGGATTCCGGGAGCCTCGGCACCCGCGGAGCAAGCGAAGGGAACGCAGATGACTGACGGCAATCCGGTTGACGCGTCGGAGAGCGACGGGGGTCTGAACGCCCTCGTACCCGCGCTGATCGCACGGGCTGAGAGTGCCCTGAAGGCGCACCCTCGCACTCGGGGCCTGATAGCGAGCCTGCCCCATTCGGACACGAGCCCGCTACGGATCGGGCTCCTGGGTCCTTACAGCGCCGGGAAGTCGATGCTCATCGCGGCACTGCGCCGGCTCCCGTCGGCCGATGTCGAGGAACTCGTCGACGCGGCACCCAAGACGCACGAGGCGACGCCGCACCCGTGGAACGGCGTGACGCTGGTCGACCTGCCCGGGACGCTGTCGGGCAATTACGAGCATTCCGATGCGTCGCGGCGTGGTGTGCGTAGTGCGGACGCACTGATGATCGTGACAACGAGCGAACTACCGGGCGAGGCCGAGACCAGGGCGATTCTGCAGGCGCTCGATGCCGACGGGTTCGCTGACCGAAGTGTGATTGTCGTCAACAAGATGAACGCCGAGAACAGTGATCGCGACGTCATCCTCGACGAGATTCGCAAGCGACTCGGTCCCTTCGCCGACCGTGTCCCGATCGTCCCGACCGACGCCCGCGACTACGTCGACGCGATCAATGACCCCGAACTTTCAGCCGCTCATCGTGAGTTGCTCGTCACGGAGAGCGGTGTCGACGCTCTTACAGCCGAGTTGCGGAGAATCATCGCACCTGGTGTCGGCGGTGTCCGGCCCAAGGCGCAGGCATTCGAACTCCTCCGGGTTCTGGCGGACGCCGAACGGAAGTGGGTACTGGACGGCGAGGAACTCAATGTCGCGGAGACCGCGAAGAAGGTCGAGGAGACAATCTCCCGGGCGAAGGAGAGTGTGCTGAACACCCTGGAGAGGGAGAGCGATGTCGTCGCCTCCAAGATCAGAACGGCGGGAGGCAGGGCCGCTGCCGGCATCTCGGAGAAGGATGGCGTCGTCCCCGTCGACGTCGCTCGTGTCGTCAGCGAGGAACTGGTGCGCGCGAGCACCGACTTCGACGCCACGTTCTCCTCATCGATGAGGACAGCGTTCGACGCTCTGGTCGCCGAGTACGGAACCGGTGTGCCTGAGCCTGAAGCCTGGGTGAACGACCTCGACTCACCCGAGGCGACGATCGACGCGTCCCCGGATGACGCATCACCGGTTGAACGTGCGGTCAGGGAAGCGGCGGAGAAAGCCGCGAAGGCCGGCGCCAGAAAGATGCACGAGTGGATCGGGAAGGTCGCAGCCGGCGGTAGCGAGTCGGGAAACGCGGCCTCCGACATCGCGACCTGGCTCAACAAGAGGCGAGTGGGCCAGAAGGTGCTCGACGCCGGCGGGAAGATCACCAATGGCGTGGGCAAGTTCAAGCCGTGGGGCAAGGGCAAGGCGGCCAAAAAGGTCGCCAGTACGGCCGGCAAGGTGCAGTGGGTGCTGGCGGCCATGGGGCCGTTGATGGACTTGAAGAGTGTCGCGCAGGACCAGGGCAAGTGGATGACGATCAACAAGCACCGGAAGGTGATCAGGGATCACTTCGACGAAGAAGCACGCAGACAGCGGACCAGTCTCACTGACGCCGGAGAGCAGCACCTGAGCGAGTGGATCGCCGAGGTGGAACAGTCGCTCAGCGGTCTCACGAAGCAGGGTGCGGAGATCAGCGCTGAGCGTGAAACAGCGTTGGAGAGAATCAAGAGCCTCCGCGACGAGGCCGAGAAGCTTGTCAGGCCTGCCGCCGACTGACCCGGCGGGCCGGTGCCCCGGCGGTGAACGCCACCACGCGACCGCCGGGACGAACGCGGCTCAGGCCTCCGCCACGAACCCCACGAAACGCGACCACTCCTCACGCCCGACCGCGAGGTGCGGGCGCGTCACGTTCTTGGAGTCCCGTACGCAGATGGCCTGTTCGGTCACGGCCACCTCCACGCAGTCGTCCCCCTGGCTGCCGCTGTAGCTGGACTTGAACCAGGCGAGTTCCGTCGTGCTCATAGCTCTCCTCGCAGTCGCTCCAACAGACCCCTCGAGTCTTTGGGGTTGAGGGCCTGCGAGCGCAGTGTGTCATAGCGCTGCTGAAGGAGGCTTACCTCTTTCACGTCGGCAATCAGCCGCCCGTTCTGCTGCCCTTCGGAGTACGCGAACCGCCGCCCCTCTGAGGTTTCCAGAAGCCGCACAGGACCATCCAGACACGCGTGCAACCCCGCTTCCATCGGAACAATTTGAAGCGTCACGTTGCGCGGTGCGCTGTGTTCCAGCACATGGTCGAGCATCGCCCGCATCTGCTCCACGTTCCCGAACCTCCGCCGGAACACGTGCTCCTCGACGATGAAGCTAAACGGCACGGTCGGCCGCTCGTACAGCATCCGCTGCCTCTTCATCCGGACGGCGAGCAGGGCCTCGAGCTCCTCGTCCGTGATCACCGGAATGGTCCCCTCGAACACCGCCCGCGCATACCCCTCCGACTGCAACAACCCCGGCACCAGCCGACACTCATACGTACACAGACTGACCGCCACCTTCTCCAGCCGAGCCCACCGCCGGAACCAAGCCGCCAGTCCCGCCTCACCCCGCGTGAGATGCCCGGCCGCCTTCCGCAACGCCCCCGTGTTCCCCAGCACCGCCTCCGCCCGCTCCACGAACGACTCGTCCGGCATCCGCCGCCCCAACTCCACCGACTCAACCGTGTGTTTGGAGAACTGGACCAGCCTCCCGAACTCGACCCGACTGAACCCGGCGTGCTCGCGCAGAGCCTGGACGACGGCTCCGAAGGTCCGCAGACTGTCGGAGGGGTCGGGCTCCCGCTCCCAGTCGACGTCGCCCGTCACTTCGGCGTGGTCGGTCGTCATACGCGGCTACCTCCAGGTGCGTTCGTGCGATGCCCCACGATCGGCTCACCCAGAGTGACGCAAAGATCTCGTACCGTCCACCGAACGTGCCCGTACGCTGACGCAGCGTACGGGCCATCCTGCTGGCGCACACCCCGCACGGCCGCCACCGTGGCCCCATGAACGCCACCACGCCCCAACTGACCTCCGTCGTACGTACGTTCGCACAGCACCTGTCCTCCACACGCCGCGGTGCCCGCCTCGCTCGGCTGCTCGCCGTCGAAGAACTCCGCACCTGGCCCGTGTCACCGACTGTCACCGAACGCGCGGAGCAGATCGTCGCCGAGCTCGCCGCCAACGCCGCGCTGCACGGTCGCGTACAGGGCAGGGACTTCAGGATCACCGTCACGTTCGACGAGGCGACGGGCGTCCTACGCGTCGAGGTCACCGACACCAGGGGCGAGGCGCTGCCCGTACTCCGTCCGGAACCGCGGCCGGACGGCGAGTCCGGCCGCGGACTGCTCCCGGTCGCCGCGCTCGCCGACCGCTGGAGCACCGAGCCGTACCTGCCCTCGGACAAATCCGCATGGGCGGAGATCAGTGAGCCCGGGTCAGACGTCGGCCCGGCGGCCGAGTGAGCTGGGCGAGACGCACAGGCGCCGGCGCCGATCCGCCACAGGGCTTGGAACACGGCTGGGCACACCCCGCACGGCACAATGGGCACCGTGAGCGACAACAGTACGGATCTTGCCGACCTCCTGGGCACGCAGGAGTCCGCGTCCCTTGAGTTCAAGCGCACCGCGAAACGCGAGGGGAGACGAGGAGACGCCATCGGTAACGCGGTGTGCGCCATGGCCAACGATTTGTGCGGTCACGGTGGTGGCGATGTCCTCATCGGTGTGGACGACAAGGGCCACCCCGTCGACGACGTCGACCTGAGTGACCGAGCGCTCCTTCAGCTCACCGAGCTGCGGGACGACGGCCGCATCCTCGACCGCCCGTCGCTCACCGTCGGTCGGGCCGTCTTCCGGGGCAAGCCGGTCATCCGGCTCCATGTCGAGGCCTGCGCGACTCCACCCGTCCGGTTCGAGGGCGTCATCTGGGTCCGTCCCGGCCCCACCACGCGCAAGGCGAGCCGCGAGGACGAACGCGTGCTGGCGGAGCGGCGTCGCGCCAAGGACATCCCGTTCGACACCCGGCCGCTGTCTCTCGCCCACCTCGACGATCTGGACCTCGACCTGTTCCGGCAGTCGTACCTGCCTTCCATGGTCGCACCTGAGGTCATCGAGGAGAACGGCCGTCCCGTGGACCTCCAGCTGTCGTCCCTGCACCTCATGACGCCGGACGGTGTGCCGACCGTGCTCGGCCTGCTGACGGTCGGACTCGACCCGGGGAGCCACGTTCCCGGGGCGTACCTCCAGTTCGTCCGCTATCAGGGCACGGACCTCGACGCCCCCGTCGCGGACGAGCAGGAACTGCGGCAGAACCTGGTCGGGCTGTCGGCCCGGCTCGAACCCCTCCTGCGGAGCAATCTGCGTACCAGGCTCGTGGAGGACGGCTTCCGTGAGACGCCCCGCCCGGACTATCCGCTGGAAGCACTTCGCGAACTCTGCATGAATGCCCTCATGCACCGGAACTACGAGACCTCGTACGCGCCGACCCGCGTCGTGTGGTTCGACGACCGCATCGAGGTCACCAATCCCGGTGGGCCTTTCGGGCAGGTCCGGGACGACAATTTCGACCGGGTCACCGACTACCGCAATCCTTCCCTGGCCGCCGCGATGAAGGGCCTCGGCTATGTGAACCGGTTCGGCCGGGGTATCGGCCGGGTGAAGAAGGCGCTGGAGACCAACGGAAACCCGCCCGCCGAGTTCCAGGTCGACGACTCGTCCTGGGCCGTCGTCATCCGGAGAGCCGCATGACCTCGATCGCGCTGTTCAACAACAAGGGTGGTGTGGGCAAGACGACCCTCACCTACCACCTCGCCCACATGATCAGGCGACTCGGCCTGAGTGTGCTGGCGGTAGACCTCGATCCCCAGGCCAACCTCACGTCGATGTGCCTGGAGGAGACCGAGATCGAAGAGCTGTGGGAGAACTCCTCCGAGCTCATCGACCAGGGTGCGGCCATGGCGGGTCTGCCGGGCACGGGGAGGGTGCGTAGCGGCCAGACCATCGCCGACGCCGTCCGCCCCATCCTGGAGGGCACCGGCGACATCGCGGTCGTCGAGCCGGCCCGGCTGCAGCCGGGCCTCTGGCTGCTGCCGGGCAGTCTCGACCTGAGCCGCTTCGAGGACAAACTGTCCAACGAGTGGTCACGCGCCTATGCCGGCGATGTCGCGGCCATTCGCACGTCCACGTCGTTCCACCGCATCATCGAGCAGGCGGCGCGAGCCGTGGACGCCGATATCGTCCTGATCGACGTCGGCCCCAACCTGGGTGCCATCAACCGGGCGGCACTGATCTCGGCCGACACCGTGCTGATGCCACTGGCCGCGGACCTGTTCTCCCTGAAGGGCCTGAGCAACCTGGGTCCGACCCTGCGCCAGTGGCGCACCGACTGGCAGTCCCTCGTCCTGCCCAGGGTGCCCGAGGCCATCTCCGCTCCCCGCGCGAGCATGCAGCCGCTGGGGTACGTCATCATGCAGCCGGAAATGCGACTCGACAGGCCGGTCAAGGCGTACAAGCGGTGGCTGGAACGCATTCCCTGGGTCTATTCCTCGGCGGTCCTCGGCGAGTCCCCGCCCTCGCGCGGGGACGACAGCCACCGCATCGCCACCATGAGGAACTACCGAAGCCTGATGCCCCTGGCGCACGACGCGCGCAAGCCCATGTTCGATCTGAGGCCGGCCGACGGTGCGCTGGGCAGCACCCAGCAGTACGTGAAGACCTGCTTCAAGGAATTCAAAGCGTTGTCCGAAGGAGTTCTCGCCAGGGTCGAAGACCTCCCCCGAGGCACGGGCGACGCGTCGACGGCTGGTTGACAGTGACTCCTTCGGCGGCTACGTCCAAGCGTGTTCGTCCGATGTCCCCCTTATCCTCAACCGATCAGCCCCGGCGGTCGTCTCACAGGCCGGCTCGCGCCAGCAGCACCTTCAACGCCGTCGGCTTGACCTTCTGCACCGACCGCACCTGGCCGAGTTCCAGCTCGGCCCGGCCCACCGGATTGCCGTACAGCGAGTCCGTGGGCCCGGGCAGCAGGGTCACGTCGACCCGGTAGGAGAAGTCGGGGTCGTCTGGGTCCTCCTGCGGCTCGTTGTCGACCTCGGCCACCGCGGCGACCGCCGACTCCGGTTGGCTGAAGAAGAACCACAGGCGGTCGCCCGGGTTCATGCGGTTGCGTCGGCTGAGCCAGAGGTCGAGCTCAGGGTCCTCGTGGGAGAGGCGGCGGACGGTCTCCTTGTCGGACCGTTCCCCGTCAAGGGTGTCCTTGTTCGGATTGAGGATGTAGATCCAGTCCTGCACGATCTCTCCCGTCGCCACGGCGCTCGCTGCCCAGGAACGACCTCGCCCTTCTGAGCATCGTGCCAGCCACCTGACTCACACGCAGGAAGTTGCCCAACCTCACCGCGAGGGGAACGCCCCCTCGCCCTCAGGCATCATGGCCTCCATGACGAACGCGGTGGATCTGCGCACGGCGGCGGCCGAGTTCGACCGGGCCGCCGTGGCGGACGTCGAGTCGGCTGCCGAGGGCGAGCGCAAGCAGGTGCTGGCCCAGTTTCCGTTGGAGGAGTGGGCGGAGCTGCCGCTGGAGCGCTACGCGCTCGGGCAGCCCGCGCCACCCGAGTCGGGGCCGACGTACTGCCGGCTGCTGGAGTTCCTCACCCCGAGTCTGGGCAGTATCAGGGGCGGCAGCGCCGCGAAGCACATCATGTACCACCACGTCTCCGGCGAATGGCGGCTGGCCGCTCCCCTGCGCGGCATGGACCCGCAGGACGCCTGGGCGGAACTGCGCGGACAATTCGTCCGGGCCTTCGACGCCGTCGGGGCTGGAGACTTCGAGGCCTTGGACGACCTCGAAGTGCTGCGGTACGGGCCGACGTTGGTGACGAAGTCCCTGGCGACCTACTTCCCACAGCACTTCCTGCCGATCTATGCGGCCGAGCATCTGCGGACGTTCGTCACGCTGCTCGGCGGCGAGGCACAGGCCGGCGTCCCCGCCTCGCGCACGAACCGTCAACTGCGAGAACTCGTGCGGACCCGTGAGGAGTTCGAGGGCTGGTCGGGACAGGAGGTGATGCGCTTCCTGTACAAGCACTTCAATCCCCGGCAACGCACCATCTGGAAGATCGCCCCCGGCGAGCGCGGCCGTCTGTGGGAGGAATGCCGGGACGGCGGGTTCATCTGCGTCGGGTGGGACGAGCTCGGCGATCTCGGCCAGTACCAGAGCGACACGGAACTGAAGCAAGCCCTGGACGCGCATTGGCCGCGCAGCAGTGGTGGCAGCCTGACCCTCGCGCGCCGGTTGCTCGCCTTCCGGGACCTGGAGGCAGGAGACCGGGTCGTCGCCAACCGCGGTACGGACGAGATCCTGGCCACCGGCAGGGTCGAAGGGAGCTACCGCTACGACCCGGACCGGCCGGAGTTCCACCACGTCATCCCGGTCGCCTGGGACCTCTCCCACGCGCAGAAACTGTCGAAGCCCCAGCACGGGTGGCGGTCCACCTTCGCCAAGGTCGATCCGTCCCTCTTCGCCAGGTTCACTGCACACAGCACCGACTCCGGCTCCGTCCCGGGTACGGACCAGACACAGCCGGGCACCCCCGTCGCGCTGCCCGAGGACGTGCAGGTCGTACTGGACGCGCTGGAGCGCAAGGGTCAGGTGATCCTGCACGGGCCGCCCGGTACGGGCAAGACCCGGCTCGCGCTCGGCGCCGCACTCGCCCTGGACGGCCGCGCGGACGTGCTCGGTGCCGACGTCCGCCAACGTGCCGAGGCGCAGGCTGAGATGCTGCACGGCGACCGTGTCCGCATGGTCACCTTCCATCCCTCCTACGGCTACGAGGACTTCATCGAGGGCTTCAAGCCGGACCTGAGCGCCACCGGTCCGGGGCTCACCCTCGCCCTCACGGACGGCCTGTTCCACAGCCTGTGCCGCCGGGCCGCCGCCCATCCCGACCAGACGTTCCTGCTGGTCGTAGACGAGATCAACCGCGGTGACCTGCCGCGGATCTTCGGCGAGTTGATCACGCTCCTCGAACTCGACAAGCGGAACCTGCCGGTCGCCCTGCCCGTCAGCAAGCGACGCTTCTCCGTACCGCCGAACGTCCGGGTCATCGGCACGATGAACACCGCCGACCGGAGCATCAGCCACCTGGACGCCGCGGTCCGCCGCCGCTTCGCCTTCCTGCCCGTGGGCCCGGACCCGGACGCGGTTTCCGGGACCGTCGGACCTCTGGACCTGGCCGCGTTCTTCGAGTCCCTCAACACCCGCATCGCCCGCCATCTCGACGCCGACCACCAGATCGGGCACGCCTACCTGCTGCGGGACGGTGAGCCGATCGCCACCGAGGAGGATCTGGCCGCGGCCTTCCACCACGAGGTGATCCCGCTCCTGGAGGACTACTGCCTCGGCCGGGCGGAACTGCTGCACCGCATCCTTGGCGACCTGGTCGACGCCGACACGGGTCGTCCGCGCCTCATGTCCCCTCAGGACCTGGCGGACGCCCTGGCGACCGAGTTCACCAGCGGCGTTCCCGTCCCGGATGCCTGACCGCACCCCGGTCCAGCTGGGCGAATACGAGTCCGCCCCGCTGGAACCCGATCAGCTCACTCCCCGGGACCTCGACCGCCTGCACGCACTCCAGGCCCGGGGTTGCCTCACCCTGACCCGGGAGCGCCCCGAGTGGCGGCTGAAGGCCGACGCGACCGTCGGAGTCCTGGTCCTGGACCGTGTCCGCGTGGTCATCGCACCCAAGTTCGCCATTCCGGGAGAGCAGCTCATGAGCTGGCTCGCCTACGCCCTCGGCACGCCTGTCCCGGCGACGGCCAGACGGTGGGCCACCGGCCCTGACGGTTACACCGACCTGGTCGCCGCCGCCCTGCTCGAACAGTGCGAGCGGCTGCTGCGGGAGGGACTGCGCCGGGACTACGTACGCCGCCGGAGTGTCGAACCGGTGCTCCGGGGACGCCTGGACGTCGCCGCCCAGGCCACCCGCCGCTACGGGCAACTGGACCAGCTGCACGTCCGCACCTTCGACCGGGAGGCGGACATCTGGGACAACCGCGTTCTGGGGAGCGCGCTGAAGGCAGCGCTCGGCCTGACCGCCAGTCCCTACCTTGCGCGCGCCCTGCACGGCGCCGCCGCCGCCTTTCCGCAGGCCCCGACCACGGCCGCGGCGCTCCGCGCTCTGGACCGTATCCACTACACACGCCTCAACGCCCGCTACCAGCCCGCCCACACCTGGGCCCGCCTGCTGCTGCGCGGTGGAGGCGTGACCGACCTGCTCACCGACCAGGGCGCCACGGCGGACGGTCTCCTGCTCGCAATGCCCGCGCTCTGGGAAGCCGTCGTCCGCCGTCTCGGCGCCGAGGCAGCCGGACTGCATGGCGGCCACGCCGTGCCCGGCGGAAGCGGCGTCGGCATCACAGTCCGCGGAGACCTGGGCAACGCCTCGACGTTCCGGCCCGATCTCCTGCTCAGCCTTCCAGGACACGACCCGGCACATCGCACACTGCTGCCCGTGGACGCCAAGTACAAGCGCTACGACCGCCACGGCGTGAACGCAGCCGACGTCCACCAGCTCCTCACCTACAGCAGCGGCTACGCGTCCGCCGCCGCCCCGATGGCCGTCATCGTCCATCCCCAGCCGGGCAGTCACGCCCAGCGAACCCTCCAGGTGCGCGGCCCCAAAGGCCTGTTGGGCACCATCCACGTCCTCGGTGTCGACACCCGCACCACGCCCGAGCAGGCAACGCCCTGGATCGGCTCAGTACTGCGCTGACCCTCAGATGCTGCGGGACGGCCGGATCAGCGGATCGGTCGCCCGAGCGCGTCTCCGTTCCTACCAGGACACCCGAACACATGTACACGCGGGCAAGTATCGAGAATTCAGTGAAGTGCGTTGACGTCGCTAACAGACTTCCATCATGCTCAGAGTGCCAACAGCTCACCGTCCCCTCGCGTCGCCTTGGGCACGCCTGCCGCAGAGGAGCAGCACGATGGACGCCCGCCGCTACCGCATGGTGGTCACCAGCCGGACCGACTACGTGCGGACCGGTGCACTCGTCGACGAGCAACTGCGCCACTGGCTCGCCCAACCACCCAAGCGCTACAACGTCGACGCATTCGCCGAGGGCCGCAACGAGATAGCCCGCGGAGTCACTCTCGACCACGACTCCGTCACCGGTGTCACCGGCACCTACGGACGATGGCGCCTGCGGGAGACCGCGCCCGACGGCACCTGGCAGACCACGGTCGTGACGCGTCAGATCGCCGACGGGCCGACCTGGGTCCAGCTCGACGTCGAGCACCTCCCCGACGACGCCGAGGCGGCCCCTGTGCCCGCCAAGACTCCCCGGCTCGCGAAGCACCTGCTGGAGGCGCTCGACGTACACGACGGCCTGGCGGACGTGACGGCCATGCCCCAAGTCGTCGAGGCGGAGGATGTCGAGGCGGTCATCGACGAACTGTGCGACGCCGACCGACGCCTTCCCGTCGTCATGGCGAGCACACCGTACGACGTGGACTTCGACGCCTGGCTGGAGGGGACGGTCGACCCTCTCGTCCGTCCCCTGGTGGGGTTGGCGATCCTTTATGTGCTTACTCCGGGAGCCGAGTCGGCCTTCAACCGGGCGTTGGAACACCATCGCGTGTACAACGGGGGAATCCGCACCTACCTGCCCGGCGTCGACCCGGCCTGGCCCGCCGACGGCCAGCGGCACCGTGTGATGTCGAAACGGCTGATCACCGAGAACCCTCGACTGGCCGCCCGTATCCTCAACCAGCTCCCTCAGGGACTCGCCACCCGACTCCCGCTGCCCGACGCCCTGGACTCCGTGCCGCTCATGCGCACACGGGCCAGGGACGGGGTCGGCGGCTCCGAACAGGAACGGCTGCGCGACGAGAACGACGCCCTGCACGAGATCCTGGAAGAGGCGGCACGCGAACAGCGCGTCAGAGCCGACGAGATCCGTGACCTCAAGCGGGAACTGCGTCAGGCGGAGAGCAACGAGGCCCAGGTCGTTGTCGACTACGACGAGCAGTACAAGGAACTCCACCGGGCCAAGGCGCAGATACGCGAACTACAGAGAGAACTCCTGAGGCTGGGCGCCGCCGAGCAGGCGTACGCGACCGTGGACCCCTCGGTCAACGCCCCCACGTCCTTCGCCGAGATCCTGGACCGGATCGGCGACATGCGACGCGTCCACTTCACCGGCCGGCGCAAGTACACCCTGGAACTCGACGACCAGGCCTACGGCTCGTCCTGGGTCCGGATGGCCTGGGACGCCCTGCTGGCCCTCCAGGACTTCGCGGAAGCCATCGCGAGCGGCAAGGCAAACAGCGACTTCAAGCAGTGGTGTGCGGACGCGCCCGAGGGAGCGCACGTCATCTCACCGCGCAAGGTCGTCAGGGACGAGTCGAAGTCCGTGAAGGCGAACGGCGACTGGAGCCGGGCGCGCACGTTCCCCGTGCCCCGCCACGTGCATCCGGACGGCAAGCTGTTCATGGGTGCCCACCTGCGGATCGGCGGAGGCAACACCATCGCGCCGCGCCTGCACTATTACGACGGAGCCTCTACCGATCACGGAATCTTCGTCGGCTACATGGGCCCGCATCTGACCAACACCATGACCTGAGGCGTCCACCCACAACGACCGCCGCACCCCGGCCGACAGTCCGACCCCAGACCATACGAGTCCAGGCCCGAACCAAACCCAGTCCGTACCCGAGGAGCACAGCGCCCGCGTGAACCCTTACAACACCCCTTCCCCGCTCCGCCCTTGGTGGAAGACCACTCCCGCCGTGCTCGGGCTGCTCGCCCTTGTCGCCCTGCTCGGCGCGTTGAGCTTCGGGCTCGGCGTCGTCGTGATGATCGCCGCCATGGTGGCGGTGTGGGTGCTGCCGCCGTGGCGCCGGTTCGCCAAGGTCGGCGCGACGTTCGGAACCTTCCTTCTGCTGACAGTCGGCGCGGGCCTGGGCGGGCAGCTCGACGACAGCGCCACGAAGCAGCCCGACGTAAAGGCGCGTGAAGACAGCAAAGCGAGCGCCGAGGCCGCGTCGCCCCCGGCCCCCGCGAAGGTCGTCAAGGCCGCTGACTACACCGGCAAGCCACTGAACGACGCGGAGAAGCTGGCGCGTTCCGCAGGCTTCACCACTGGTCACCACGACGCGGCCGAGGATGACCGCTCGATCATCATGCGGTCCGGATGGACGGTGTGCTTCCAGAAGGCCGACACAACCGCGAAGACCATCGACTTCGCGGCCGTCAAGAGCGTCGAGCCGTGCCCCGAGAAGGACGGCGGCGCGCTCCCGTGGCCGAAGATGCCGGACGTCGTCGGCGCCACCTACAACACGGCCGTCAAGGATCTGAAGCAGGACGGCATCGACCTCGACAGCGTCACGCTCGATGACGTCTACCTCGACATCGACACTCCCACCGCCGAGGAGGCAGCCGAGGACGGCGACGAGTGGCGCGTCTGCTTCCAGTCCCCGGACGAGGGAACCAAGGTCACCTCCACCACCACGGTCAGTCTCGACCTGGGCCGGTGGAGCGACGCCGACTTCGTCCAGGACTGCCCGAAGGCGAAGGACACGACCTACAAGATCCCGGCCAACGATCCCGACTACGAGAGCGACAACAGCACCGGCGAGGATGACGGTTCGACAGGCGGCGGCTCCTCGTCCTCGTCCGGCGGCTCCACCGGCGGCGGCAGCGTCGGCACCGTCCACCCCGGCTCGTTCTGTTCTCCGCAGGGAGCGACCGGCGTCACCAAGGCGGGCACACCCATGGTCTGCGGCCCCGGCTCCGACGGCCGCAACCGCTGGCGCTCCTCCTGACCCCACAAGAACCCAGAACTCCACAGCCGGTCGGTCCGGCGCACACTCCACCACCGGGGAACCCCATGCCGTACGCAACGAACGGGGCACCTCGTGGTCTCACCCGTGGTGCTCACCGAACTGGACTCCCTGCTGACCTCACGGATCGGCACCAAGGCCGCCACGAACGCGCTGGACTTCATCACCGGCCAGGCGGAGGCCCGCAGGTTCGAGGTCCCCGACACCGCACCGCACCTGAGAAGTGCCACGGCGGTGATGCGCGGGTACGTCGACGCGGACGGCGGTGCGGGAGTGGGTCTGGCGGACGCGATGAACGTTGCCCTGGCAGCGGCCTTCCAAACAGCCGATGTCTTCACGACGGACAGTCACTTTCGCGTGATGCGGCCTGACCGGGCAGCCCTCCTTCCGGCTGCTCCCCGACGACCTCTGACGTCCGCTCAGCGCTTTGTGCTCTGCCCAGAAGACGACTGTCAGAGGGAGACCCTACTGTTCTCGGTGGATCTTCTGGTTTGGGGGGAAGTGCTAGCGATGGCCGACAACGGTACGCAGTACCCAGTGTTCTGGCTGCGGTTGCCCAAGGGGGAGGGGATCGACCGGGCACGGGGGGTACTGCTGAACGAGACCGGAACGAACGGCAGCAGGAAGTTCCTGGTACAGGCGGGATCGCCCGCGCGTGAGCGCGCATCGGTCGCGCGGCAGGGCAGCGGCCCGTTCCGTCGGCGCGAGGAGTTGAAGAAGGCGGGCGTGTTGATTCCGTCCACGCACCGGCCAGGCTGGCTGGAACTCACTGAGGACGTGGTCTGCGGCTCCCCCTCCTTCGCCGCGGAGCTCTTGGTGGGAGCACCGCGTAACGGGTGGCTCGAGTGGCGGGCCGGCAACGGCACGCCACTGGCCGACTTCATGCCCGGTGTCTGGGCAGGCCCCAGCCGCCCCTGGCTCGTCCGCGGCTCGAACGTCACCGGCCACGACCTGGTCCAACGACTTTGGCTACCGGAGGGCCGCATCACCCTCGCCGCCTCCCGCCTCCGGCCGGGCGTGAGACAGGGCACCAGTAAGGAAGACCTGCGTGCCTTCGTGCAGGAGGACTACGAGTCCACGGCCACGTACAGCCAGAAGCAGCAACTGGTCGAGGATCTGCACGCGTTCTTGTCCCGAATGAAGCCCGGCGATGCCGTGTGCACCATCTCAGGCGGGCATCTGTACGTCGGTGAAATCACCGGCGGGGTGGAGCAGGTCGAGTCCGAGGACCGGCGGTCCAACCTTCGGCGGCCCGTTGAGTGGCAGCCGACCGGATATCCGTACGAGAGCCTGCCTGAGGAACTGCAGCAGAAGCTGTCGATCCAGCATGACGTCGTCGATCTCACCTCGGTCCAGGCTCACATCGAGGGGCTCGGTCTCACCAACCAGGAGCTGGTCGAGGAAGCTGAGGCCATAGAGCGGGACCCCAGCATGGAGATCCCGGCGATCACCGCCCGCCGCGATCTCGAGCTGCCGGAGCCCACGAACGAGCTGGCATCCGAACTCTTGGTGCACGACATCGCGTGGCTGCACGAAGTGCGTGATCTACTCGCGGACGAGCGTCAACTGGTGCTCTACGGCCCGCCAGGCACCGGCAAGACCTACCTCGCGCTGAAGCTCGCCGAGTTCCTCGGCGGTGGGCCCGAGCAGGTCAAGCTCGTGCAGTTCCACCCGTCGTACGCCTACGAGGACTTCTTCGAGGGCTTCCGGCCTCAGGAGGACCCGCAGACCCGAGAGGTCGCCTTCCGCCTCACCGCGGGCCCGCTGCGCGAACTCGCCGACCTGGCCTCCCGCGAGGGCAACCGGCACATCCCGCACTTCCTGATCATCGACGAGATCAACCGGGCCAACTTGGCGAAGGTCTTCGGCGAGTTGTACTTCCTGCTGGAGTACCGCAACAAGTCGGTTCGGCTGACCTACTCCGGCGACGACTTCGCGCTGCCGCCGAATCTGTTCGTCATCGGCACGATGAACACGGCCGACCGGTCCATCGCCCTCGTGGACGCGGCGATGCGCCGCCGCTTCGCCTTCGTCGAACTGTCTCCGCGTACTGAGCCGACACGCGGTCTGCTGCGCCGCTGGCTGGCCAAGGAGGGCAAGGACGCGGAGCCCGCCGACCTGCTCGAAGCGCTGAACTCCCGTATCGATGATCCCGATTTCCGTATCGGGCCCTCGTACCTGATGAAGAAGGGCGTGTACCGGAAGGGCGGCCTGGAGCGGACCTGGCGGACGAAGATCCTTCCCTTGATGGAGGAGCACCACTACGGCGAAGGTGTGGACATCGAGAAGCGGTACGGGCTGGCCGCACTGCGGGAGTCGCTGGGGTGACGTCCGCAGTGGACGCCGTGCAGTCCGTAGAGCTGGTCGAGCACGCGCCGGCGAGCCGTCTCGCCCTGCCGGATGCCGTCGGCCGTGCTCTCGCCGCTTCCGACGTCGTGGACGCGACCCCCGACCCGCACAGGCCCGGGCACTGGTTGCTGAGGGCCGGCAGCAAGGTCGGGGCCGTGGCTGTCACTGCACCGGGCGGCGGTGAACCGGTCACCGTACGCGTCACACCCAAGGTGCCCATCGTCCGTCTCTTCTTCCTGCTCGGCTACAGCCTTGATCCGAGAAGGAGTTGGCGAGACGGCGAGGTCGAGGTCGCCGAGCACCGCGATCTGCTGCCCGCGCTCGCCCACGCCGTGGAGCGGCAGGTGGACCGGGCGCTGCGGCAGGGCCTGTTGCAGGGCTATCGGGCGACTGAGGAATCCGCGCTCGTCGTCCGCGGCCGGATCAGGGAGGCCGAACAGATACGGCGGCGCTTCGGGGCGATGCTGCCGATCGAAGTGGCGTACGACGAGTTCACCACCGACATCGCGGAGAACCGCATCCTCCGTGCGGCCGTCGAACGTCTCCTACGCCTGCCCGGCATACCGCGCGACGTACGCCGCAGGCTGCTGCACCAGCGCGCCCGCCTGACCGACGTCACGGCGATCGTGCACGGACAGCCGATCCCCGACTGGCGTCCCACCCGCCTCAACTCCCGCTACCACCATGCCCTGCGTCTCTCGCGCGTCGTCCTGGACGGTGCCTCCGCCGAGCACGGCCCCGGCGATCTGCGCATCGACGGCTTCCTCTTCGACATGAACAAGCTCTTCGAGGACTTCGTGACGACCGCCCTACGGGAGACCTTCCAGGGCCGGGGCCGGGGTTCGGGCGGCCACACCGCCCGTCTCCAGGACTCTCACCACCTCGACGAGGCAGCCGCGATCCGCATGAAGCCGGACTTCGTCCTGTACGGGCCGGACGGCGCCCCGTGCGCGGTGGTGGACGCCAAGTACAAGGCCGAGCGACCGAGCGGTTATCCCGACGCCGACCTGTACCAGATGCTGGCGTACTGCACGGCCCTCGACCTGCGCGAAGGGCATCTTGTGTACGCGAAGGGCAATGCTCCGCACGCCGCCCACCGGGTACGCCACGCGGGCGTCGTCATCCATCAGCACGCCCTCGACCTGGACCAGGAACCCCCCGGACTGCTCACGGACATCGAGGAGGTGGCCCAGCAACTGGCGAACACACCGTGCGTATGATCGACTGCGGAGTGTCCGTCCAGGGTGGGGAGTTCACCTCGTGCCGCAGCTCGCGTTCGCCAACAGCTTCTGGGAGAGCTACGACGTCCTGGAGAAGCCCGTCAAGGCAGGCGTACGCAAGGCGATGCAGAAGTTCCAGCTGCTCTCCGTGCCGGAACTGCACGCGGACAAAGGGCTCCACCTCGAGTCCGTGCAGAACGCGCAGGACGCACGCATGCGGACCATCCGCATCAACGACTTCTGGCGCGGTGTCGTCCTCGCCCCGGATGACGGCAGTGATGTTTTCCTGCTCGTCAACGTCGTACGGCACGACGACGCGTACACCTGGGCCGCCAAGCGGCTGTACACGACGAACTCCGCGACGCGCGCGCTCGAAGTCCGCAACGTGGTCGCCATCGAGCAGCTGACCCCGGCCCTGGAAAAGGCGGCTGCCGCCGCCGACTCCCTGCTCTTCGCGAAGTACTCGGACACCGTGCTGCGCGAACTGGGCATCGACGACCAGGTGTTGCGTGCGGCGCGGACCATCATCGACAAGGCTCAGCTCAAGGCGTTCGAGACACTGTTGCCGGAGGACCAGTGCGAGGTGCTCCAGTACCTCGCCGAGGAGTTCAGCCCCGACGAGGTATATCGGGACGTGGTCGCCGTCCGCCGTCCGGTCGGCGCGGGCCCCGACCCCGACGAGAGCCTCGCCGTCGCCATCGCCAACACCACGAACCGCATTACTCTGGTCACCGGCCCCGAAGAGCTCGCGGACATCCTGGAGAAGCCGTTCACGGCCTGGCGGGTGTTCCTGCACCCTTCACAGCGCCGCGTCGCCTACCGGGTGTCGTACGGCGGCCCGGTCCAGATCACCGGCGGTCCCGGCACGGGCAAGACGGTCGCGGCCCTGCACCGCGTCAAGCATCTCCTCACGCGCTCGCCCGACACCCGCGTCCTGCTGACCACGTACACGAACGCCCTGGCCGCCTCACTGCGCGAGAACTTGTCCCTGCTCCTGGATGGTGACGAGGCGCTGCTCGGCCGCGTCGATGTGACCACGGTCAACGCCTACGCGCACGGCGTCGTGACCCGCCTCGACGGCAAGGCCCCCTCCCCCATGAACGATCGGGAGGAACGGCAGCTGTGGCAGCGTGTCGTCAAGCAACTGGGGTTGCCGTGGACCGAACAGTTCCTGGCTCAGGAGTACCGACACGTCGTACTCGCCCAGGACCTGCGCACACCTGACGCCTACCGCAGTGCCCTACGGCGCGGGCGCGGCAGTGCGCTGCCATCGACGCGACGCGACCAACTGTGGTCGGCCGTCGAGCTGTTCGAGTCGATGCTGCGTACGCAGAAGCTCACTACGCATCTGAAGGTGTGTGCGCGTGCGGCCGACCTCCTGACCGGATCGGCGGCCACGCACGACCACGTCGTGGTCGACGAGGCGCAGGATCTGCACCCCGCGCAGTGGCGTGTCCTGCGCGGCGCGGTGGCACGCGGCAGCGACGACCTGTTCATCACAGGTGACCCGCACCAGCGCATCTACGACTCGAAGGTGTCGCTCGGCTCCTTGGGCATCTCGGTGGCCGGCCGCACCCACCGTCTGCGCATCAACTACCGCTCCACGGAGGAGATCCTCGGCTGGTCGACCGGCATCCTCAGCCCGGTGTCGGTCGACGACCTGGGCGGCGAGGGCAGCGACAGCCTGGCCGGTTACCGCTCCCTGCTGCACGGCCGGAGGCCCCACGTAGACGGGTACGGCTCCGAGCAGGCGGAGGTCGCGGCGCTCGTCGAGCGCGTCGAAGGCTGGATCGACCAAGGCATCCGGCCGTCGGAGATCGGGGTGTGCGCCCGATTCAACGTGCTGCTCGACAAGGCTTACGACAAGCTGACCGCGGCCAAGATCCCGGTGGTCCGTGTCAGGGACAACCCGGGGCCCGGCGCG
Organism: Streptomyces sp. NPDC002888; assembly: GCF_042888465.1. Lineage (NCBI taxonomy): Bacteria > Bacillati > Actinomycetota > Actinomycetes > Kitasatosporales > Streptomycetaceae > Streptomyces > Streptomyces sp. NPDC002888. The sequence continues at coordinate 60,881 of NZ_JBIAPU010000034.1, forward strand.
GAAGGGGTGCGGCTTGCCACCATGCATGCCATGAAGGGGCTGGAGTTCCGCTGCGTCACCGTCCTGGGAGTGACGGCAAGCGCGGTGCCGTTCGCCCGCGAGGTGACACCGGCCTCGGTGGACGCGCTGCAGCGCGACTCGGATCTGCTGCGGGAGCGGTGCCTGCTCTTCGTGGCGTGCACGCGTGCGCGGGAGGCGTTGGCGGTTACGTGGAGCGGGTCGGCCAGTTCGTTCGTGCCGTAACCGAATCGGCGTACAGGGCAAGCAGGGTGACGCTCTCCGTCAGCTGTCCGGGGCGAGCGCGCCGTTGCCGAGCCCGTCCCTTGCCAGGGTCGCCGCGTCCTGACTCAGCTCCACCACTCTCCGCGCTCGCTCCTCGAACTCCTGAAGCGCGCGGAAGGCTGCCCCGTACCGCTGTTGCTCGGTGATGTCCATCTGCGGGATGCGGGCGCCCTTGCCGTCGAGGCGGAAGGTGCCGCTGGTGCTCGTGGAGCGGCGGGTGTTGGCAGCGCTGCGCAGGAAGCCCTGAAGGTAGTCGGTGTCGAGCTGGTCGCTGATCGAGACCGGTTCCGGATCGCCGTACTCGACGAGCCCTGCGCGCGCAAGGTCAGCGACGCTGACGGTAGGTCCGTCCAGAGAGCTGGGGCCATCGCCCGCGACCAACGCCGGCAGCAACTCCGCCAACAGTCTCACCTGCTCGGTCAGCTCCCGTCGCAAGGTCTGATATTCAACCGCGTAGTTGCGATGGGAATCCTCGACATGACGGCCGGGCGTGAGGTCCACGGCATCGTCAAGCAGATCGATCAGGGGAACTTCCGCCATCTGCTCGGGGCCCGGTTCCAGTGAGCCGTCCGGATCGCCCGCCGTCAGATCGACCATGCGGACACTGGTGACGGCATCCCCGAGGGTCCGCGGGCGGCGCAGCTGCCAGAGGTGGACCGGAAGCGCATGCGAGGCCGCCGTGCCGGACGGAAGAGCGGTGACCTGGGTGAGGATGCCCCGTCGTACGAGCTCGGCGCGGATACGGCGGCCCGCCTTGCGGTAGGCGACCGAGGCGGGCAGGACCATGAGGACACGACCGCCGGGCGCGGTGTGCGCATAGGCGTGCTGCAGCCATGCGAGTTCGCCTTCGGCACGAGACGGGGTGCCGAACTCCCAGCGCGAGTCGAGCAACAGATCCTCACGCCCCCAGTCGGGTTCACCGACTGGGGGATCACAGACAACCAGGTCGGCCTTGAGGTCCGTCCACTGGTCGTCACGCAGGGAGTCCCCAGTGACGATGCCGACACCAATGCGCCCGGTGAGGTCGGCCCTCAGTTGCGCGAACACGGCCCTGTGGGCGTCGAACTCCTGCCCGCAGCGCCTGGGGCCTTGCCCGGGACCGACGGCGAGCAGGAGGGAACCGATGCCGCAGGCTGGGTCGAAGAGAGTCGCGTCAGGTGCCACCTCACCGGCGAAGTGGCATACGGCACGGACGACGCGCGGTGAGGTGGCCTGGTCCGATCCGGCCCGGCGTACGGAGTCGGTGAAGCGCTCCGCGAGGACACTCACCGCCTCTGCCGCGCCACCGCTCTCGGCCAGATCCCGCGCGAGCCGGACGACCTCCGCCGGAAGCTCCTCACGTGCCTCTCCCTCGCTGAGGAGACGGGCGACATCCACGAGCCCGCCGAGCATGTCGTCGCCGTACACTCCGCGCAGCGCCTGCCACAGCTGCACCTCCACGGAGACTTCCTGCCCCTTGCGCTGCCTGTCCAGCCAGGCCTGCACCTCAGCCAGGTCGAACAGCGGACTGTTGACACCCCCGCCGGTCGGCTTGGGGAAGTCGTCGTAACGTCGTCGCCAGTTCGAGACGGCGGCGCGGGTGACGCCCGCCAGCCTGGCGATCTCGGAGCCGGTGACCAGCGGGTTGACCTCTGGGGCGGGAGTGTCCGTCATACGGGCAACCGTACACAGGGCCCATCCCGCTATCAATGCATGAATTCGTTGACGACGTTAACAATAGATGCGGATGGCAACCTCGTGTACCGAATGTTAGGGCTATTTCCTAAGGCGCCTGCGGCGCCCCTGCTCGCTGGCCGGTGTTCTCCAGGAGGACACCGGCCAGTGCGTCGCGTGCCCACGCTTCTGCGACCAATGCGGCCATCCCGTCCGCTCGGCTGACAACCGGCTGCTGTGCACCGGGACTGCCGCCGCAGGGGCGAGCGGTTCGCGACCCAACAGTTCGGCCCGCGCTGCGGGAAGCCGGGTCATCTACGGGAGGACACCGGCTGGTGCGGGTCGTGCTCGCGCCCGGGTCCGCCCAAGCAGCCACCGCGGATGCCGCGAGCGCGGCCAACCGCGGCGACATGCCGGACTGTATTCGCGGACGATGAGGACCCGTACAGGTCGGCGATGCGGCGCATGGCGAGTCCGGGCAGGTAGGCGACCTTGCAGCCGGCGTCCCGGGCGACGGTCAGCGGGAGGGCGCCGATGGAGGCGGGCTGATCCACGATCACCAGGACGGTGCCGAACTTCGCGGCCAGCTTGTCGAAGACGGCCCGCAGTTTCGGCTCGCTGTTGGGCAGCTGCTTGTCGAGGACCTTTTCCCCGGCCGGGGTGAGTCCGTGGCCGTGGTGAGCGGATTTGCCGACGTTCAGGCCGAGGAACACGCCCACGTCTTCGGTGTCGAACATCGCGCCCTTCCAGGGGGGGGTGAACGTGCCGGCCTTGGCTGTGGTGTCGTACGCGCGCATCCACGTTATGCAGACCTGCCGCCCGCGAGCTGTCCGGCATTGCGCCGGACCGGGTGGTGGCCGGACCTCTTATCAGCGTCTCCGACGGCACCTCCCGGGCCCGGTGACACCACCCCCCAGGTCATGCCTTCGACAGGGGGAACAGTCATGCCGGGCCCGGAGGCCAGCGGCCCTCTTGCAGGACCGCGAAGAACATAACGGGGGTCTGGCGAAACGCTGAGGCTCGATAGAGCGCATCAGCGGGGATCCTTCGTTCCGACCACGCCCATCGCGCCCTCGTAGCCTCAGCACGGGTCATGGCGCATGGCGTGGGCGATAAGTTCGGCGACGAGTACGGCCGTGGCCGCCGGGCCGCGCAAACGCTGTCGGCCACATGGGGCGACCCGATCACTGACCGTCGGCACGGTCAGTCCGCGGTGAGCTTCTCGAACGGAGCGATCAGCGTCTGCCGCCCGGCATCACGGACTCGGCGGCCGGCCCGCGCTCGACCGGCACCGGCCGGCCGAGTACCTCGTCGACGAGGTGCGGCCCGAGGCCCGTACGCGAGGTTGCCCGCCGTGCCTGCGCCGGGGGACACGGGGTCGGCGGCAGCGGCTTGAGAGCCGCTTGGTCGCGGCCGGCCCGCTCCCGGATGACCTCCCGGTGCGTCTTGTGGATCTGGGCCCGCCGCTGAGGCACTCAGGCGGTCAAGGCGACGTCCGTCCCCTGGGACAGATCTCCCCGACGCGGCTGCGATGCGGGCCGCCAGGACCTTCGTCGAACCCGCATCCGGTCCGGGCGCCTGAGCGGTCCTGCCGTGGAACAGTGGAAGACAGGAGACACGGGCCGTGTGACGCCCGCGGAGGTGCAGGCAGGGCGAAGGAGGACGCGATGAGTCATCCTGTGCTGGCCGGTGTCGACGGGTCGGTACGCAGTTCGGCGGCGGCCGACTGGGCGGCGCGGGAGGCCGCGCTGCGCGACGTTCCGCTGCGTCTGTTCTGCGCCTCTCCACCGCTTCCGGGGACGACCGTGCCGGACCCGGCCCTCGACAGGCTGCATCACATGGGTTCGCGGATGCTCCAGCGAATGGTCGCCGACCTCGGCGACCGCTACCCGGATGTCGAGGTGCGGGGCGAGCTGGCCGATGTCGCCCCGGTCCCGGCTCTCCTCGCCGCGGCCCGCGGTGCCGGGCTCCTCGTCGTCGGCACACGGGGGACGGGCGGGTTCGAGGGCCTCGCGGTCGGCTCGGTGGCCCTGCGGATGGCTGCAGCAGCGCCGTGCCCTGTCGTGTTGGTCCCCCAGCGGCCAGGCACCTTCGGAGAAGGGATGTACGCGGCACGCGACGCTGCCCGGGTAGTGGTGGGGTACGACGCGCATCACCCGGTCGGTGAGGCGGCGGACTTCGCGTTCTCGGCCGCTGAGGCACGCGGAGCACTCCTGCGGGTGGTGCAGGCATGGGCGTTTCCTGCCGATGCCGTCTCCCCGCGGACGCTGGTGGTGACCGAGGAGGACCGCGCCACCTGGGAGGATCAGGAAGTCTTGCAGCTCTCCGACGCGCTGCGCGCGTGGCGGGACAAGTACCCCCGTGTGACGGTCCGCACCGATGTCCTGCTGCTCCATCCCGCGGAAGCGCTCTTGAACACGTCCCGGGGTGCCGCCCTGCTCGTCGTCGGCCGCCGCACCGATCCCCAGGCGGCCGAAGGCCGACTGGGCCCGGTCACACACGCCGTACTGCACCACGCCCGCTGCCCGGTGGCGGTCGTACCGTACGCCGCATGACGGTCGGCCCGAGGTCTGATGGCGAACGCCAGGTCCTGTGGCGGATCGGTGATCCGGTGAGGTCCAGGGCCGGTCAGCCGAAGAACACCTCGAACTCGTCGTACAGCGATGGATCGACCAGCTTGGTCTTCTCGGTGGCATCTGCGAGGGGGAGGCGGACGATCCGGGTGCCCTGCAGGGCGACCATGACGCCGAAGTCACCGTCCTTGACCGCATCGATGGCGTGCAGCCCGAAGCGTGTGGCCAGCCAACGGTCGAACGCGCTCGGGGTGCCGCCGCGCTGGATGTGACCCAGGACCGTGGTGCGGGCATCCTTGCCCGTACGCTCCGAAATCTCCTGAGCCAGCCACTCCCCGATGCCGGACAGCCGCACATGGCCGAACTCGTCCAGCCTCTGGTCCTTGAGGATCATCTGTCCCTCTTTGGGGGCTGCCCCCTCGGCGACCACGACGATCGGCGCATAGTTGATCTTGAACCGGCTCTTCACCTGCTCACAGACCTGATCGATGTCGAACGGCCGCTCCGGGATGAGGATCGCGTTGGCGCCACCCGCGATGCCGGCGTGGAGTGCGATCCACCCGGAATGCCGCCCCATCACCTCCACCACCAGGGTGCGCATGTGTGACTCGGCGGTGGTGTGGAGGCGGTCGATGGCCTCGGTGGCGATGCCGACGGCGGTGTCGAAGCCGAAGGTGTAGTCGGTGCCGGAGACGTCGTTGTCGATGGTCTTCGGTACGCCGACCAGGTGGATCCTCTGCCGGCTCAGTTCGGTGGCCACGCCGAGCGTGTCCTCGCCGCCGATCACGACGAGCGCGTCCACGTCGTGCGTGGCAAGGGTGTCCTGCACGCGTCGCAACCCGTCCTCGTGCTTGAACGGGTTGGTGCGGGAGGAGCCGAGGATGGTCCCGCCGCGGGGAAGAATCCCCCGCACGTTGGAGATGTCCAGCGGCATGACATCACCCTGGAGCAAACCGAGCCATCCGTCCCGCACTCCGACGAAGTCGAAGGAGAATTCCTGGACGCCTTTACGGACGACGCTGCGGATCACGGCGTTGAGGCCGGGACAGTCACCGCCGCCGGTCAGCACTCCGACCTTCATGAGCTTTCTCCCATCCGCTGGTCACCCCGCCTGGTCGCAGCCTTCTCGGCGATGAAAAACGCTGTGGGGGCAACACGGACCGCCTCCTTCCAGCCTCCCTCCGTTCGATCCGCAGTGGCCACTCAACGGGCGCCGCGTCCAGGCTGCTCGCACCCGTTCGCGGGCCCGGTCGACGTCCTCCAGCACGGGTAGGAGCAGGGTCAGACCGTGTAGGAGCGAGCCCCGGTCCCGGCCAGCCTGCCGCCCTCCACAATGAGGTACTCCTGACGGATGGGGCGGTGGTCGAACCAGCACTCCAGGATTTCCCGGACGCCTGCCGCGTACCTGGCCTGCGCGGAGAGCGTCGAACCTGCTACGTGCGGGGTCATGCCCTCGTGCGGCATGGTGCGCCAGGGGTGGTCCTCTTCCGGCGGCTCCGGGTACCAGACGTCACCGGCGTAGCCGGCCAGATGGCCTCGTTCCAATGCTCGTACCACGGCGTCCCGGTCGACGATCAGCGCGCGGGCTGTGTTGACGAGATACGACCCGCGCTTCATCGTCGCCAGCATCTCGTCGTCGAAGAGGTTCACCGTCTTCGCGTGAAGCGGCGCGTGGATGGAGAGCACGTCGACTGCGGCCGCCAGGGAGCGGACGTCCGCATGCCAGGTCAGCCCCAGCTCCCGCTCGAGCTCCGATGGCAGTCTGTGCGCGTCGTTGTAGTGCAGTTTCACATCGAACGGCTTCAGTCGGCGGAGCACTGCCACGCCGATCCGTCCGGCGCCGAGGACGCCGACGTCCATGCCCTCCAGGTCGTAGTTCCGCGAGACGCTGTCAGCCACGTTCCACCCTCGGCGGGCGGTGACCCACTCGTGGGCGGGCAGATAGTTGTGGAGGAGGGCGAGGATGTGCATGACCGCGTGCTCCGACACGCTGATGCTGTTGCTGTAGGTGATCTCCGCAACGGTGAGGTCGTGCTCGATGGCGCTCGGAAGGTCCACGTGGTCCGAACCGATCCCGGCTGTGATCGACAGCTTCAGGCGCGGCGCGCGCCGGATCCGGTCAGGGGTCAGATAGGCGGGCCAGAACGGTTGCGAGATCACCACTTCGGCGTCGGGGAGTTCCCGTTCCAGCACGGAATCGGGCCCCTCCTTGTCGGAGGTGACGATCAGTGTGTGGCCCCGGTCCTCCACGAACGGACGCAGACCGAGTTCGCCGGAGACGCAACCGACCAGCTCGCCCGGCCTGAAGTCGAGGCCATGGGGGGTGGGCGTCGTCTGCCCTCCGGGATAGCTGCTGATGACGGGAATCTCGTCCCGGGCATGCCTGGGCGGGTAACCGTCAACGGGATCCGGATAAAGTACCGTGAGGATCTTTGCCATGGCCGTGCCTCTCGTCGAAGGCCGGCGCGCAGGAGTAGTCAGACAACCGCGTACGCGCTCCGGCCGACCTTCCTGTCGTGCGCCGAGTGCCCGACCCGGCGCACAACAAAACGGGTATGGGGCCGACTCCCCTCCACAACGCGAAGGCTCCCGCGTGCCCCGCCGGGATTGCCCCATCCCCCAGTCGGCGGTGACTCCCGGTCGAGTGCCCAGCAGGAGCCGTACTGCCACATGCGCGACGACGTAATCGCCGACCCTGGGGCCGACCGAAGGCAGCCGCACGTTATCGCTCCGCTGCGTCGAGGACGGCCGGGGGGAAGTCCGACGGGACCATGTACGCGGGCGGCGATTCACCCAGCCTGCCCCTGAGGCTGCCGTCCCCCAGCGGGCCCCGGCCGGCGTAGAAGGCCACCAGGCGCCCGCCCTGGCCGGCTCCCTGGCCGGCCACGACCGCGGCCTCGCGGACACCGGGAAGTGCGCCTGACCGACTGCTCGCCGATCGTCGAGGTGATGAGCGATGGCGCCACGCTGACCGACGACGGGGTGGGGTCGAACGGTCGCGGGCGGTGTCCTGGAGCCGCCGCGCCTTCACCGGGCGTCGGACGGGAGCGGGGGCGGGGGCGGGGGCGGGGGATTCATGCTCCACCTGATCGCTCTGGTCAGGGCATGGCCGGTGAGCGGTATCGCGATGTCCTCCAGCACGGGGACGCGCGGAAGCCAGAGCATCCTGCGGGCCCACTCCGGGAGGGACGCCACCGCGTTGGCGGCGAGCAGCGCGTAGGCAGGGCGGGCGACAAGCGGCAGCGGTGGCTGTACCAGCAGGAAGCGCGCGGTCGCCCGGCACTCGGGGGTGGCACGGAGTTCCGGACGGTACGCGGCCAGGCGTGCTTCGAGCTCCGCCCGCGTCCGTGGTGGGTCCGGCACCCCGAGGGCCATCGCCACCTTCGCCGTGTCCGCCACGTAGGCGTCGTAGTCGGCGGGTGCGAGGGGCCGGGCCCCGTAGCGCTCGTGGGCGCGCAGGAAGCTGTCCGTCTCGGTGACGTGCACCCACTCGAGCAGGTGGGGATCGGCGGCCTGGTAGTGCTCGCCCTCCGCTGTCGCCCCCGTTACCCGCTCATGGATCGCGCGGACCCGTTCGACGGCGCTGCGGGCGTCTCCGATGGTTCCGAAGGTCGTCACGGCGAGGAACGTACTGGTGCGCTGCAACCGCCCCCAGGGGTCGCCGCGGTACCCGGAGTGAGCGGCCACGGCGGCCATGGCCAGCGGGTGCAGGGACTGCAGCAGCAGGGCGCGCAGTCCGCCGATGAACATCGAGGCGTCGCCGTGCACGACGCGGATGGGCCGTTCCGCGCCGAACCATCGCGGCCCCGGGGTGTCATGGATGCGAGCCCGGTTCGCGGGACCGTCCGGCCCTGCGACGCGGCTGAAGAGCGCCTTGCCGAGCCTGTCCCGCACACCGGAAACCGTGAGGACGTCCCTGTCCATGGTCCCATTCTGCGGCGTCGTCGTCCGCTGCGGAACAGGACGGCGGCAGCCCCTCGACCGGGCTCGTGCCACATCGCCGTTCAGCGCAGGCGGGGCACAGCCGAGGGCTGCCGACGTCCACCGGATGCCGGAGTGCCTCGTGTGGGCGGGCGGACAACGTGGCAGCGATTCTGCATGCGCATCACGGGTCACACAGGCAACTGGAAACATGGCTCCGCTGTTGTACGGCGCTCGCACGGCCTGCTGCCGGTCCTGCCGATGGACCTGGCGCCGACCATCCGGATGGTCCAGGCCCAGGACGTCGCCGAGGCGACCGCCGCCGTGCTCCACCAGCGCGCGGACGATCCGTTCGGTACGGCCACCGACACGTCCGTGACCGCGGCGGTCATCGCGGACGTGGCCGGGGGCAGGATCCGTCATAGGCCGGTCGAGGTGCGGCGATGCCCGTGACCACCCGCGCGGTCCCGGGGCGCCGGGCGACGTCGCGCCCCGGCCCGCCGTCCGTGCCCGCGCTGCTCACCGCCGCCCACGGCGGGCCGGCCCTCGCGGTCACCGCCGTGGCGGGACTGCTCGCACTCCGCGCCGGCCTGCACCCGCTCGACGCCGTCACCGTCACCGCTGCGGTGTTCACCGGCCAGCTCACGATCGGCTGGGGCAACGACCTGCTGGACCTGCGTCGCGACCGCGCCGTCGGTCGCACCGACAAACCGTTGGCCACCGGAGCCCTCCCCGTCGGCCGGGTGGTACGAGCCCTGCTCGTGGCCGCACTCGCCTGCCTCGTGCTGTCGGCGCTCGCCGGCTGGCGCAGCGCGCTGGTCAACGCCACCCTTGCCACCGGTGCGGCCCACGCGTACAACCTTGGGCTCAAAACGACCGTGTGGTCCTGGGCGCCGTACGCCTGCGCCTTCGGGACGCTGCCCTCGGTCGTCAACCTCGCCGACCCCGCCCAGGGCTGGGCGCCGCTGTGGATGACCGGTGCCGGCGCCGCGCTCGGTGTCGGGGCGCACCTGCTCGACACGCTGCCCGACCTCGCCGACGACCAACGTACCGGCGTCCGCGGCCTCCCGCACCGGATCGGCGAACGTCGCTCGCGCGTCCTTGCCGCCGTGCTGCTGCCCGCCGCGTCGCTGCTCGCCGTGCTCGGCCCCTCAGGACCGCCCCCGGCGTGGGCGTGGGCGGTCCTCGCGCTGGTGACCGTCCTCGCGCTGCTCACGCTGGCCGCCCGCGGTCGTACTCCCTTCCGGGCCGCGGTGGCCATCGCCCTGCTCGACGTCGTGCTGCTCGTGGCGGCCGGCTGATGGCGCCGCGTGACGGGTGGCCCGAGCGGGCCCGGGAGCGGTATGCCCGAGCTCCCCGCCGGACCATGTCGCCCCGGCTGCGGCACACTGTTCTCGCCGCCCGCATCGCCCGCGACACGCGGCGCCTCGGGGCCGGGCCGCGCCCCTCGGCCGCCGGCCGTCGTGTCCTCGACGGCCTCGTCGAGCTCGGCCTCGGCCGGGGCCGGCTCACCCCGACCGTCGAGCTCGGCCTCGGTCGGGCGCTCGTCGCGCTCACCCGCCTTACCAGCCGACCACAGGAGCCAGCATGACCATGCGCGTCCTCAGCGTCCGCGGCGTCCTGCCCGAGCACCGCCACCGGCAGGAGGAGATCACCGAATCATTTGCCACCAAGCTGGTCGAGGACACGGTCAACCGCAAAATCGTGGAACGGTTCCACCGCAACGTGTGCGTCGAGACCCGGCATACCGTGCTCCCACTGGAGGAGTACGCCCGGCTCGAGGACTTCGGCCAGTCGAACGACGTCTTCATCCGGGCCGGCGTCGAGCTCGGTGGTCGCGCGGTCGTCGACGCGCTCAAGGCAGTCGGCCTGACACCGGCCGATGTCGACTACATCGTGTCGTGCACGGTGACCGGCCTGGCCGTCCCCTCGATCGAGGCCCGCGTCGCAGCGGAGATCGGGCTGCGGCCCGACGTGGTGCGCCTGCCCCTCGTCGGCCTCGGCTGCGTAGCGGGCGTCGCCGGTATCGCCCGCCTGCACGACCTGCTGCGCGGCCGCCCGGACGGGGTCGCGGTGCTGATGTCGGTCGAGCTGTGCTCGCTCACGCTTCAGCGCGACGACACCTCGGCCGCCAACCTCGTGGCCAGCGGCCTGTTCGGGGACGGCGCCGCGGCGGTGGTCGCCGTCGGGCCCGAACACCCGCTCGCGCAGTCCGACGACCCGGCTCGGCCCGAGGTCCTCGCGTCGCGCAGCCGTCTCTACCCCGACTCGGAACGCATGATGGGCTGGGATGTCGGCTCCGGCGGCCTGCGGATCGTGCTCGACCCCTCGGTCCCCGACCTGGTGCGCCGTCACGTGGGCGACGACGTCCGGGGCTTCCTCGCCGACCACCGACTGACCGGCGACGACCTCGGCTGGTACGTGGCGCACCCCGGCGGCCCCAAGGTCCTCGAGGCGCTGCAGGACACTCTCGGGGTCGGGCGGGACGCCCTGGGCGTGACCTGGGACTCGTTGCGCCGGATCGGCAACCTGTCCTCCTCGTCGGTGCTGCACGTCCTGGCGGACACGCTCGCCAACCGTCCGCCCCCGCCCGGCTCCTACGGGCTCATGCTCGCCATGGGCCCGGGCTTCTGTTCCGAGTTCGTGCTTCTGCGCGCTCCGGGTGGTGCGCGGTGAGCAGCGAGGTCCTGTTCACCGTCCTGGTCCTGGCTGTCGGCCTGGAGCGGGTCGCCGAGCTGGCCGTTTCCCACCGCAACGCCGCCGTCAGCCTCGCGCGGGGCGGCAGGGAGTCCGGGCGGGGGCACTACCCGTTCATGGTGGTGCTGCACACGGGCCTGCTCTTCGGCGCGCTGGTCGAGGTGTGGATGCGCCGACCGGACGCGGTGGCGGTCCTCGCCTGGGCCATGCTCGCCCTCGTCGCGGCCTCGCAGGCGTTGCGCTGGTGGTGCATCGCCACTCTGGGACCGCAGTGGAACACCCGGGTGATCGTCGTGCCCGGCGCTGCGCGCGTGACGGACGGCCCCTACCGCTGGATCCCGCACCCCAACTACGTCGCCGTCGTCGTGGAGGGTCTCGCGCTCCCCCTGGTGCACTCGGCCTGGGTCACGGCGGTCGTCTTCACCGCGCTGAACGGGTTCCTGCTCGCCACCCGCATCCGCGCCGAGGACACCGCCCTGGCGCGACTGGCCTGAAGGAGCCGGCCATGGACCTGCTCGTCGTCGGCGGGGGACCCGCAGGCCTGTCCACGGCCCTGCACGCGGCCCGGGCGGGGCTCGACGTAGCCGTGTGGGAGCAGCGCGCCGGTACCGTCGACAAGGCGTGCGGCGAGGGACTGATGCCGGGTGCCGTCACCGCCTTGGCGGCGCTCGGCGTGCGCCCGCCGGGGCACGACCTGCGCGGCATCCGCTACGTCGCCGGGTCGCGCCGGGCCGATGCCGACTTCCGAGCGGGCCCGGGCCGCGGAGTGCGTCGCACGACGCTGCACGCGGCGCTGCGTGAGACGGTGCTGGCCGCGGGCGTACGGGTCGAACAGCGCACCGCGCGCCGTGTCGAGCAGGACGAGGGCGGGGTGTTGGTCGACGGCACGCGCGCCGGCCATCTCGTCGCGGCCGACGGCCTGCACTCGCCGATCCGCCGGGCCCTGGGGCTCGACCGGCCACGCCATACCCGCCCCCGGCACGGACTGCGGCGCCACTACGAGCTCACCCCCTGGAGCGACCACGTCGAGGTGCACTGGGCCCGACACGCGGAGGCCTACGTGACCCCGGTGGCCGACGACCTCGTGGGTGTCGCGGTACTCACCACCGCCCGCGGGTCGTTCGACGACCACCTCGCCGCCTTCCCCGAGCTGCGGGAGCGGCTCGCCGGAGCCGGGCACGCCGGACCGGTGCGCGGGGCGGGCCCGCTCCGCCAGGGCACGAGCGCACGCACCGCCGGCCGAGTGCTGCTCGTCGGCGATGCCGCCGGCTACGTCGACGCGCTGACCGGTGAGGGCATCGCGCTTGCGCTCGCGCAGGCGCCGGCGGCCGTCCGGGCCGTCAGCAGCGGTGACCTGGTGGCCTACGAGCGGGAGTGGCGGCAGCTCACCCGGCGCTACCGCTGGCTGACCCACGCCTTGGTCGGCGCGACGCGAGTGCCCCCGGCCCGCGCCGCGCTGGTGCCTCTGGCACAGCGGCTGCCCTGGCTCTTCTCCGCGACCGTCGACGCGCTGGCCCGCCCGGCCGGGCGGCACGCGCAGGCGGTCCGGCCGGGTGGGTAGCCGACGGCTGCCGGCCGGGCACGCGAGGGCTTCGCACCACCGCCGTGCGCCCATTACCGGGGCAACCGACTGCGCACACCCGCCTCGTGCCGAACTCTCACTGACGCGACGACCGCCCCACGTACGATCGTCGACAACCCTGTCAGTTGAACCGGACCGAACGGCAGCTGAGTGGTGTTCCGTCGAAGCCCTTCTGCAGGCACATACGGAGTTCGAAGCTGCTGGAGCTGGTGATGGGCAGAGTGCGGGGGGATTCGCTGCAGTTCCACTCGCCCACGGCGTCCTGACGGAAGTAGCCGCCGCCCTGGAGGTACACCCTGGCCACCACTCGGTATCCGTCCGCTCTGATGTCGCACGCCTCCAGGCTGCTGCCGAACTCCCGGCTGATCCAGACTCTGCCGTATCCCGCCTCGATGGGAGTTCCCTGCGGCGAGTAGGAGTAGACGGACGCTCTGACCGCGTCGTCGGTGGCGGAACGGGAATCCGCATACGAGACGGCGGCGGACGACAGGACCAGCACCCCCGAGAGGGCCAGCACATACGGTGATTTCATCGGGTCTTCTCCGGCCTTCCTAGGCGCGCACGGTCAGGTACGAACTGCAGGTGCTCGACAGGATGGCGCCGGTCTCCGACTCGCCTGCGCACACCTTGAACCTGATCGAGGCTCCGCTCGCCATCTCGATCTCTTCGTATGTGCAGGTGTTGTAGCCGCTCGAACCCCACAGACTCTCCCAGCGGCCCGTGTCCGAGCGGTAGTAGACCATGTCCGCGCTGTGCCCGTCCCGGCTCCAGTCGCAGACCATGAGCACCTCCGCACCCCTGACGGCGTTCGGCGTGAACTCCGCTATGCCACAGGGCCGCATGCCGCCACCCCCCGGGTATTCGACTTCCTTGTGGTACGTGTTTCCGCAGGTGACACGGTCGGCGGCGCTTGCCGGTGCGGCCGCGAAACCGATCAGAGCGGTGGCCGTCGCCATCACCATGACGGCCGTCCGGGGAACTGACGCCTTGAACATCGCATTCCTTTCGCTGGATTCAGGGCACCGTGACACAGGCCCGGCCCGGGTCGGATGTCGTCGGCGATTGGTAGTCGGCTCGCAGGCACAGCTTCGTTCCGGATCTGAAACTCCTGGCCGGCGAGAAGGTCTTGTGCTCGGTCGTGTAGGACTCGCCGACCTCACCGTCCCCGCACTTCCCCTGCCCGCTCTGCTTGAACGCGCTGCCGTCGGCGAGGGTCCCGTACAGGGTGAAGTAAATGAAGACGAAGTGGGTCTCGTGGGGCGGTGTCGGACCGCCGATCCAGCAATGGTCGCCGTCACGGCTGTACTCGAGGCTCGTGTAGGCCTTGGACACGTAGCTGCCGGACGTGCGGGCGTCCAGGCAGAGGGTTCCGCTCCAGTTCGACACGCACCGGGTCGCCGCGGACGCGGGTGTGGCCGGCAGGGTCGCGGCCAGGCAGCCGGCGAGCAGGGTGGCGGTGGAGAGGAGAACACGGGTGACGCCACGACGTGACATGAAGGAAGCCCTTCCGGGAAGTGGCCCGCGGTTCACCAACGCCACCAGTGGTAGAGCGCGTTGGTGAGCGCGCGGACGGGGGAGGCACCGGCGCCGGTCTGGACCCACGTCTTGTCGTAGTAGTTCCAGTAGCGCTGGTTGTACGAGGTGTTCGCCAGCGTCCGGTAGATCTGGTCGTGCTCGATGCCCTGACTCGCGTCGTAGCGGACGTAGTGACCGGCGCTCATGCCCAGAGCCGACTCGGTGTCCACGGTGTCGTCGTCATCGGCGCCCATCAGCGTCCAGTCCGTACCGATGGCCGACTGGGGGCTCTGATAGAGCCAGTTGAGGAGAGTCGAACCGGGCCGCATCTCCTGACACTGGATGAAGGCGCAGACGTAGCCGATGCCGGTACCCCGGTGCGGGGTGCTCAGCGTGACGACGTCCTCGATGTAGAGATACGGCGGCCAGCCGCTCTCCTTGCGAGCGACGCCGGTCAGTGCCGCGCGGGTCACCAGACCGCCCATGGAGTGGGCGACGACGTCGACGGAGAGGTTGTGCTTGGAGTAGGAGCTGTAGATGTTCCAGGCCAGCAACCGGCCCAGCTCCTTGATCGACACGTCCCGCGAGCCACCGTTGATGATGGTGGTGTTGCAGTTGGTGTTGCCGTCGTAGTAACCGACGGTGTGGTACGAGCCCGTCATGCCCCAGGCCCGCATCTGGTCACCGGCCGGCTTCCAGTAGTCGGACCAGCAGTCGTAACCTCCCCACATGCCGTACCCGGGCACGAAGTAGATGGGGCGACTGACACTGTCGTCCCGCACGGGCGCGCCCTGTGCGGGGCCGGCCAGACCCACGGCCAGTAACAGTCCCAGCGCCACGGCGAGCAGCCGCGTTCTCCAATGTCGCAACACGCAGTGACCTCCAGTCAGCAGGGAAAGCGCCCGGTCAGCTTCCTGACCTGTGTCCCGTCACGACAAGAGCAACAGGCTGTCCCGGACAGTCCGACGTTGTCCGGCCTGGTCAGGGCTTTGTCCGGCCCTCGTCTCAGAAGCTGCTGAGCTGCTTGTGCAGAGCGTCCCTGATCTTGTCCCTGATGACCTTCCGCAAGCGGGCCTCCTGCGCGATCAGCTTGTCCCTTCTGGCACGGTCCTTGGTGTACCGGGTCCAGCCCTGCCAGTGCTCCCACGGGGTGTCGCTGCGTGAGGAGTTGGCCGACCGCACCAGCGGGACGAGGTTCTCGCGGAGGTTGAGGATCTCCAGGGCTGCCTCGTCGGTGAGGAGGACGAAGTCCTCCATGAGGACGATCTCCCGGACGCACACGATGTGGTCGGCGGTGAGCGGGTCGTCGGGCGCGGGCCGGTTGCCCAGGGCGTCGACGCCGTTCGCCGCGGCCACCACCTCCTTCTGGACGGTGTCGCCGGGGGTGCGGTCGCGCAGCCACGGGTAGCGGTCGAGGGCGGCACGCTGTTCCGCTCCGCGCCAGTACAGCTGTTCCTTCTGATTCGCCGCCTGTTCCGCGCTGAGCTCCTGTCTCGCTTCGACGAGTTCCTCGCGGACGGCGGCGAGGGCGTCGAGCTCCTGGCGGGACGCGCCGCGCCGGGTGGCGTCGGCGTAGTTCTTGTTGGCCGCTCTGAGTCGCTCCTCCAGCTCCTTGGTGTCCTCGCGGATCTGCGCGCTCGTCTCCGCGAGTTCGGTCAGCCGCATCGCGATGCGGGAGCGGACGTCCAGCACGGCCTGCGGGGAGAGGCGTTTGGCGCGGCGGCGGTCCTTGGCGGCGATCAGGCCGCCCTGGCGGGAGTCCAGTTCGTCGAGCGTCCAGCGGTGTTCCTGGATCTGCAGTTCGAGGTCGGCGATGCGCCGGCGGGCCTGGCCGTTTGGTTCGTGCGCGAGCTTCGCCCTCTCCTCCGCGACGATGGCCGTCAGCTTGGCGATCTCGCCCCGGGCGTCCCAGGCCTGGGTGAAGTGCATCGGTTCGGCCTCGTCGCGCAGCATGGCCCGCGTGCGGTCGAGGATGATGCGCCAGGGGCCGCCGAGGCCCTGGTAACTCTGGATCATACGGATCGTGTCGAGGTGCTGGCGGGCGTCGTCGGCGGTGGCGTCGGGACCGGCGTGGATCTCCAGCTTGGCCGGTCTGCCGAACATGTCGAGGTCGTAGCGGACGGCGACGGTCCGGCCGCCGTTGTCCAGGACGCGTACGGCGGCGTGCAGGTCGGCGGGGAGGGCGTTGAGGAAGTCCGCACGTGCCGAACGGTGCGGGGCGGTGGCCGCCGCCGGGGCTGACTGGTCCGCCGGTTGGCCCTCGGGGTGCGCCGGTGCGGGCGCGTCCTGCTCGCCGGAGGCGTCGTCGGCCATGTCGCCCAGCTTTTCCAGGGCCTTGGCGCGCACCGCCTCGACGAGGATGTCGGCGATCTGGCGCCGGTCCTTCGCCCTGATGGCCGCGTCGAGCCGGGCCGCCATGTCGGCCTGGCCGGTGACGAACTGGATCTTCCCGATGACGCCGTCCACGTCCGCGACGAACGTCAGGCCCCCGGCCGGGGTGATCTCGCGCAGGGCAGCGATCCTGCCGATCGCTCCGGTCACCCCGCCCGCGAGTTCCAGGATGTCGGTGGCGGTCTGTCCGTCGCCCTTCAGGGTCCCGGAGAGGTAGCGGTCGTGCAGCCGTACCGCCGCGGCGGCCGAGCCGCCGAGCTGTGACGTCACGATCAACGGGCCGCCCACGTACGGGGCGCCCGCGAGGGACAGCAGGGCGCCGCTGACGAAGAGGAAGTTGGAGAACTGGGAGAGGAACTCCGCCAGTGGCGTCTCGCCGCGTGTCTCGATCACCTTGCGGCGGGCCGGGAACGCCTGTCCCGCCAGGGCGAACGGGTCGGACTCCAGCAGGAGGGCGCCGCGCGGGTACGGGACGCGGCCCAGGGCGTCCAGCGCGCTGTCGAGCGCCGCGGCGGCCGTGTCGCCGGAGCCCTCGTAGAAGCGGCGCCGGCCGCCCGGCGAGTGGTCCCAGATCCGAAGGTGCACGCCGGTGGCGGGCGCGCCGGGGACGGTGGTCGCGTAGAGGTTCAGCGCGACGGCGGCCGGTTCGTCGCTCGCGCTGACCCAGGCGGCACGCAGCGGTACGGTCTCGCCGCGGGCCAGGGTCTCGTCCATGTAGGCCAGCCGGGCGTCCGCTTCCCGCGCCTCGGTGCGCGGCAGGGGCGGCGGGGCGGCACTCGGCCGGGTGCCGATCTCCACGGACACTTTCTGGCGGTGCCGGACCGGCTCGATGCCCGGCGTCGAGACCTCGCAGACGATCTCGTACTCCCCGGGCCGGTCCCAGGTCACGTCCCAGTGGGTGTGCTCGCTCAGAAGGCCGGACGGTGCCTTCTGTTCGCGGGCGTCGATCCATTCCCACAGGCCCCAGCGCATGGCGCCGAGGGCGCGCTTCTCCGGTGTTCTCCACTCCCCCGGTGCCGCTGGGGCGAGGGCCCGGGCGGACCAGCGCACCGTCGTGCGGTCGCTGTGGAGGCTGTCGGGCCACCGGAGCCAGTAGCGGACGGCGCCGCCGGTCGTCGCGTCACCGGCCGGGTCGGCGGCGATGTACGGGCCGGTGGGCCGGGTGCCGGTGCGCGGGTCGTGGGTCAGGGCCCGCCGCCGGTCGGTGGACTCGGTCTGCTGAGCGGCCCTCAACGCCTTCAGGGTCACGGGCGGTTGGGAGGTGGACCGCAGCATGAGCCAGGCCAGGTCCTTGGCGGTGAGAACCAGCAGCGGCAGGTACACCTCCTGCCAGAACTTCTCCCCGAGGTGGAGCCGGCACACGACGACATGGGCGCCCGCGGCCTTGGTCTCCAGGTCCCAGATGTGAGGTGGGGCGTTCTCCGGCTCGGTCAGGTCGCCCTTGGGGCCGGACACGGTGGCCTCCCCGGAGCGCACGCGGTACACGGGGTCGTGGCGCAGCTCCCACTCGACCCGTACGGGATAGACGTCGGCGGGCAGCTTCAGCCCGATGCGGACCGTGCTGCCCATGGGGACCGGGCCGGAGATCTCGGCGGTGAGCCGGGCGCCGCCGGTGGCCGTCAGTTCGGCGGCCGTGCGGGCCGCGGTGGCCTCGCGCACCTGGGTCCGCAGGGGTTCGACGAGGAGTCCGGGTTCGACGCGCAGGCGCTGCCCCGGCCGGAGCGAGGTGTCGTCGGGGTGGGGCAGGAAGCCACGGAACTGGTTCCGGGCGTGTTCGTCGGTCCAGAGGTCGCGGTTGTACCAGTAGACCAGCCGTTCCCAGTCGTCCGGCCGGCCGTACAGGCGCTCGGCGGCCTGGCGGACGGACATCGTCTCCAGCAGCCACACCGCGGGCGTGGCCGCGTCGGCGGGGACGAGCGGCGTGGCGGGGTGGACGGTGAACACCGCGCGTGCCGCCTTCGGCACGGCGGACAGGAGGGCGCGGTCGACGAACCGCTTGACGCCGTGCAGGCCGCCGCCTCCCCCACTCCCGGGAGACGCCGGGGCCGGGCACAGCTCCGCGATCACTGTGGCGATCTCGCGCTCGACGCGTTCCCGGGTGCCGGCGGGGAGTTCGGGAAGGCCGGGGCCGTACCACTGGAACGTGGGTGCGGACACCGTGCCGACCGGTGCGGTGGCGGCGGCCTTGTCCAGGGCGCGGGCGAGCGCGGCGCGCAGCAGGGGCAGCGGGGTGCCGTCCGCGGCGGCGGTCGCGTCGATCCGCAGCCGGACGGGCACGGTGACCTGGGGTGTCATGGGTGGCCTTACTCCGTCCGCAGGCGGCCGGGGTCGGTCGCCTTGAGCGTGTTGCCGTACGAGTCCTGCGCGGTGTCGCCGTCGAGGAGCACCGGTCGGCCGTCGCACCGCAGGCGGGTGTTCTTCGCGTTCGCGGAGACGGTGCTGGGGGGCAGCGGGCTGCCCGTGGGGGACGGGGCGAACGCGAACCCGCAGGACGCCCCCAGCACGACCGGCCTGGTGTCGACCCGCAGCTTTCCGGCGGTCACCGTGACCGGTTGCCCGGGGGTGACCTGCCACGTTCCGGCCGGGGTCTGCGGCGCGGGAGTCGCATCGGCCGTGCGCGCCGCGCCGATGGCCGTCACGAGGCCGGCTCGGTGTGCCCCGGGCCCTCGGGCGCGGCCGGCGGCGGGTCGCTCACGATCCGGGGCTGCTCGTCGAAGTCCTGCTTGTCCACCTCGACGTCGAGGCGCTCCACGTCCGCGCGTACGGCCTTGACCTCCCAGCAGAAGGCGTGCGAGGCCCGGGAGCCGTCCAGGGTCCGCACCCGGAACCTGCCGTCCTTCACCCGGGAGGCGGCCAGGGCCGACACCGGCTCGTCGTCGTCCTCGAAGAGGGGGGTGAGCTGCACGGTCCTGTCCTCGGGGAGGGTCAGGGCCTCGAAGTAGTCGGGGAGTTCCACGGTGGCGGTGCCGTCGACGAGCCGTGCCTCGCCCCGGTAGTAGACGCCGGACTCCGGGCCCTCCACCGCGCAGTGGATGAGGTTTTGGTGCTCGGGGTCGAGCGGGTGGTCGATGAGGAACTTCTTCTCGCGGCCGTAGACGATGCCGCTGGTGCGGATGTCGCCGTTGTTGTACATCCGGATGGGGCACGCGCCGAGGTCGTCGGTGTCACCGACGTAGAGTCCGCCGTGGTAGACGCCGTCCCAGGCCGTGATCCTGTTGTCGACCGGCTCGTAGGCGCCGACGGAGAGCCCGCCCGCGGCCTTGACGCTCCGCGTGTACAGGTTGGCGTAAGGCTTGCTGTCGACCGGGTAGGAGGGCGAGGGTCCGTCGGCGCTGCGGTCGACGAGTTCGAAGCCACGCCCGGCGCGGAAGGAGAACTGGGCGTGTTGCACGCCCTGGCCCTGGAAGCCGATCGCTCCGATCACCTCGTTGCCCGCGGTGATCGAGCCGTCGAGCCGCCCCATGTGGAGCATGCCCTGGCCGATCCTGAGCCGGACCTGGCCGAACTGCCAGAAGTCGATGAGGTCGTCGGCGTCGTTGCCGGTGCCGATCGCCAGCATCGTGCTCTCCCCGCTGTACGGGAAGTACCGGATGTAGGCCTCGTCGCCTGAGCCTCCGCCGGGGTCCCGGGGGAACATGATGCCGTTGGCGGAGGAGTTGCCCGCCGACGGTGTGATGGCGCCGGTGGCCCGGACGTCCTTGGCGCTCACCTCGGCCGACGCGCGCAGGTTCTTGGCGGAGACGTCACCGGTGGCCGTGACACCGCCGGACGCCTTCAGGTTCACGCCCGTCACGTCACCGGTGGCCGTGACACCGCCGGACGCCTTCAGGTTCACGCCCGTCACGTCACCGGTGGCCGTGACGCCCCCGGACGCCTTCAGATTCACGCCCGTCACGTCACCTGTCGCGGTCACGGCGCCGGTCGCGGTCACCGGGCCGGTGCGCAGGCTCTTGCCGGAGATGTCGCCGTCGACGGTGAGGGCGCCCTTGACCGTGTACTGGCCGGGGATCACGAGTCCCGCCGTCGTCCGGGAGGCCGTGTCGACGGTTGCCTTGCCGGCCGCGCGCTTGAAGGTGCCGAGCACCACGTGGCCGGGTGCGGCGGACGCCACCAGCTCGATCCTGGGTTCCTCCGTCCACCGGGTCTCGCCGGGGAAGCCCGTCTCGTCGCTGGGGTCGGTGGCGCGTTCGTCGTAGCGGACGGCGATCAGCAGCGGGCCGTCGGCGGTCGGCGGTACGAGCTGGGCGGGGGCGGCCAGCACGATCAGCCGGCCCAGGTGGTCGACGGCGTACCCCGCGCCGACCGTGAGCGCGGTGTCGGTGGTCGTCGGGGTCAGTCCGGAGACGACGCCGGGGCTGTAGAAGAGGGCGGTGAGGAGTTCGCGGCGGGAGCGGTGGTAGCGCTGTTCGGTGTCGAAGTCGTCGGCGCGCAGGAACTGGTAGTCGAAGTACCGGGGGCGCTTCATCGGCGGTACGGGCGGCGTGGGCTGGGTCACGGCTGGTTCCCTTGGCGAGGCTTGAGGTAGGTGTCGACGCGGAGCGTGGCGCGCACGCCGACCTGGAGGCCGGCGGTGATCGGCTTGAAGAGCTGGTTCGCGAGGCGGCCGCGGCCGGGGCGGTAGTTCCGGTACAGCCGGGACTGTGCCGGGCTGAGCGGGGTCGGCTCGGGGCCCGGGCCGAGGGCGACGCGAGAGCGGCGGACGGGCAGCGTGTCGACGGCGATGCCGGCCGGGTGCGCCCGGTCGAGCAGGTTCATCAGCGCCTCGTACTGCGGGTGGTTCAGGGTGCCGTCCGGCAGGTCGACGCTGAACTCGTATGGGTCGGTGCGCTGTCGGCGGGCGTATCCGACGGCGACCGCGACGCCGATGCCACCGTCGGTGGTGGTGACCGAGGTGCTCGCGCCGGTCGTTGCCGACAGGGTGAGGGAGCCGCGCAGCGGCACGGTCTGCCAGCGGAAGCCCGCCGCCCTGCGCCGGTTGAGGTTGGTTCCGGCCTGAGGCAGGGGCACCGCGCCGAGGACCAGGGCGAGTTCGCGCGGCTTTCCGGCGGGGGCGAGCACGACCGGGAGGGCCGAGACGAGCCACTGGTCGCGCAGCAGTCCGACGAGCCCGCGCATCAGGTCGACCGCGTCGGGCTGTCCGCTGAGGAAGCGCTGTCCGAGTTGCTCGGGCACGGTGACCACCTGGTACATCTCCTGGGGGATGTGGGGCAGTTGCTCGATCGCCGGGCGCGGGTCGGACACGGTCGGCAGGCCGGCCGCGCGCAGGGCCGTGAGCGCCGGGTCGGTGGCGTCCAGGGCCTGCGCCTCGGCGCGCATCCGGGCCAGGGCGGCCGGGCGGTCGGCGAGGATGCGCAGGCCACCGCCCATGGCGGTCCAGGCGCGCAGCGCGGTGGTCAGCCCGTCGCCCAGCACGGCGTGGGTGTACTCGTCCTGCCGGGCCGCGTAGCGGGCGCGCAGGGCGGAGGGGTCGCCGTCGACGGCCATGCCGTGCAGGGGCAGGTGCGAGACGAACAGCCGGTCGTCGGCGAGCCGGTGGACGGTGGCCAGGCCGCATGGCTCCAGCAGCCAGCGGCCGTCCGGGTCGTCGGCGACGGCCCTTGGCGGGCGCAGGGCGGCGAGGAGGGCGCGGATCTCGGGGTCGGCGACCTGGCCGGGCCTGCGCGCCCGGTCGGCGAGCCGTTCGAGCTCGGTGACGGTCAGCGGGCGCAGGTCCGCGCCGACGCCGAGTTCGTACCGGCTGCCGCCCGCCGGGTCCTGCACCCGGAGCACGGTGCCCCGGTCGGTCGTGCCGAGAGCGGCGCGGCAGGCGGCGAGCCGGGCCAGCGCGGCGGCCAGGCCCCGGGCCAGCGCGGGCCGGTTCGTGGCCTGTTCGGTGAAGGTGTACCGCTCCCGCAGCGCCGCCCGCAGCGCCTCGTCCCGGGCCCTGCGCGCGGCCGGCATGGACCGTGCGGCGTGTACGGCGTCTCCGTCGGCGCCCGGCCACAACAGGTGGACGGCACGGACCTGTTCCAGCACCTCGATCCGCCCGGCGTCCCCGGCGGGGGCGAGGACGCGGAAGGCGAGGGCGAGCCCGTTGGCGCTGTCCTCGATGGCGAACAGGCCGGGCATCCGGAAGCGGGCCAGGGGGCCGTCGGTCAGCAGCCGTGTCATGCCGCCGGGTGAGGGCACGGTCCACTGGCGCAGGACGGCGAGCCGGGCCCGGTACTCCTCGTCCGGTTCCCGTCCCGGCGTCACGTCGACGACATCGCCGCGTACGGTGATCCGCTCGGCGAACCGGGGTGCGTCGACCTCGGCGCCGAGCCGGTCCAGCGCGTCACCGCGGGCGCCGTCGAGGGTGCGGGAGGCGGCGATCTGCCGGGCGACGCGGCGGGCGTCGGCCTTCGGCGCGCCGAGGACGTAGAGCAGCCGGGCGGTGGTGCCGGCCAGGCACCGGGCCCGCAGCAGGTCCGCCGCCTCGGCGGGCGACAGCGCTTCTTTGCCGGTGAGCCACTCCGCGCGCACCTCGAACGAGCCGGTCGCGCCGGGCACCGGCAGCAGGGCGTCGGCCTCCGTCCAGGGGGCGAAGACGAGCGGAGGCAGATCCGCCGAACCGGCGGTGACGGTGACCCGCAGGCCGTGCTCGGCGAGGTCGCGGCCGGGCCCGAGCAGGAGCAGCGGCGGGGCGGCGGTCGCTGGCACCTGGCCGACGAGTCGCCCGGAGGTGGTGTCGAGCGGGACCGGCTCGTCGTGGACGGCGGCGCCGAGCGGCCCGGGCAGGTGGTCCGCCATCGCGCGGTAGGAGGCGGTCATATGCGCAGTCCCCGGGTGTCCTCGACGAGTACGGCGATCTCGTTGGCCGCCAGCCGCAGGTTCGCGCCGGTCGCGGGCGCATCGGACGGGCCGGTCGCGGGCGCGTCGGCCTGCTGTCCCGAACCGGACAGGCTGGGCGGGTACTTCGACAGCCTGAGGTCCTGGACGTCCGCGATGCCGGGTTCGGCCATCATGGCGGCCAGGACGGCGGCGAGTCTGACCTCCTCGCCGAGTCCGAGCCGGTCGACGTAGGTGGCGACCCGGGCCAGCAGCCGGGTCTTGAGCTGGTCGGACGGCACGGTCGAGCCGCGCACCACCACGGTCGCCGACACGACGACACCGACCTCGACGGCGGGCCGCACCCGCGGCACCACGCCGAGGGGCCGTACGTCCTCGATGGCCCGTTCCACGGCGTCGTGGAGCCCGCCGCCACCCGGGCCGCCCCAGATGGCCGCCGGCGTGGGCGCGACCAGGACGGTCAGCCCGAACGGGCCGGTCGCGGAGGCGTCCTCCCCGAAGAGCCGGTCGATGAAGTTGCCGTCGAGGGTGCCGAAGACGGACTGGTGGATGTCGAGGCCGCCGTAGACGTCGCTGACCTGGACCTGGCGCACGCCCGGCACCATGGACGCGGCGAGCCGGATCGCCTCGGCGTTCCACAGCGAGCGCGGTGCGCGCAGCAACAGCTCGCGGTAGCGGGCGTCCGGCCACTGCCGTTCGCCGCCGGTGAGCCGTGCGGCGGAGCCGTCGATGTCGATGTCCACGCCGTCGTCGCGGTGTTGGGCGAGGAACTCGGCACGCCACGGTTCCTGCGGGTTCCACAGGGAGATCCGCTGGTCGGGTCGGGCGGGGTCGAGGTTGCCGTCCGGTCCGGGGTGGAAGGCGGCCACGGGTACGGTCGTCTGCCGCTGGTGCGCGGAGAGTTCGGCTCGCGCGTCGGTGGCCACGTCGTCGCCCCGGGGGGTCAGCAGGCGCACCCCGCGCGGCAGGACGACGGGGGCGCTCACGTCTCCCTTCAGGGTGAGCCGCACCTCGCCGCGCGCCTCCAGGTGGGGGCGCGGCAGGCCCAGTTCGGCGCCGAGGGCGCTGAGCGCCTCGCCCGTGGCGGTGGAGACGAACGTGTCGTCGTAGGCGGAGGCGAGGGCGGCCCAGGTGCGGGCGTCCTCCAGCGCGGTCACTTCGAGCAGGCGGCGGATCACCGAGCCCGAGCCCAGGTCGAGGTCGGCGCCGAACACGTCGCGGGCGAGGGCGAAGCGTTCGGTGACGAGGCGGGCGTAGGGCTTGGGCACGAACCCGGTGTCGGTGACCCCGTACGGGGCGGTCCCGTCGGGCGCGAGGTCGTCAGGCACGCTCTACTCCGGTGGTGAGGGTCGCCGGCACCGTGGTGCCGGTGTGGGTTTCGAAGGCCACGTTGACCGTGAGGGCCCGGCCGGGGCCGGTCGCGTCGTCCACGCGTACGTCGAGCACGCGCCGTATCCGCGGGTCGCGGCGCAGTACGGCGATCACGGCGACCCGGAGGCGTTCCCGGGCCAGTTCGGGGTTGGTCTCCTCGGCCAGGACCCGCAGTCCGTCGAAGCCGAAGCCCGGGTCGAGGGGGTCGGTGCCCGGCGCGGTGGTGAGGGCGAGCCGCACCGACTGGAGAACGGAGTCCGCGCCGGTCAGGGCGACCAGGTCGCCGTCGCGCAGGACCAGGTCGGAGGCGAGGGGGTCGTCCGCGGTGGGGGCGACGGCGAGCGTCCAGTCGGCCGTCATCCCGTCACGTCCATGTGGCCCTCGACGGCGACCTTGACGTTCTTCGCCTTCATCTCGATGTTCTCCTGTGCCTCGAATCGCAGCTTCTTGCCGGTGAGGGTGATCGTGCCGTCGGCGGTGATCACCAGGGACGCCTCGCCGTCGGCGTGCTCGATGGTGACGGCGTGTTCGCTGTCCCCTCGGCCGGGGCGGGTCCCGGCCGGGCCGAGGGCCTTCCGGCCGACGCGGACGGTGAGTTCGCCGACCTCGATGACCCGGTTGCCGTCGGCGTCGGTGAGGTCGTTGCTGGCCCGGTCGCCGGGGTCGGCGCCCAGCCGGTCGTCGGCGACACCGGCCCGCTGTCCGGCCGGCACCCCGGCGGGCAGGTGCAGCCACCAGTCCCCGGCCTCGGCGGCCGGCCCTTCGTCCGCCCGCCACACCGAGCCGACGTCGACCGCGTCGTCGGCCCGGCCCTGCCGGGGGACGAGCAGGACCCGCGTGCCGGGGTAGCGGGGCAGCACGAGGCCGTAGGCGCCCCAGGCGAACGGGGTGGTGTGGCCGACCTCGGCGAGCCGGTCGGGTGCGTCCCGTTGCACGTCCAGTCGGCGGTACTGCATGGGGGCGCCGTCGCCGGGTGCGAGGCCGCGCCACACGGTCGCGGCGTGGCCGTCGGCCGCGCGTACCTCGCCGACCTCGGCCGTGGTGGTGCGGGCGGCCGCGGCGCGCCCGAGTCCGGCGATCGCGCGGGCGACCGCGGTGGCGGGGTCGGCGGCCGGTTCGGAGTGCGCCGAGACGGGGTCGAGTCCCACCGGGTGCGGGTCCCAGACGTCGTCGGCGCCGAGTGCGCCCACGCCCGCGGCCACGGTGGTGAACCCGTGCTCCGGGTCGAGGGTGTGCTGGACCGACGTCACGTACAGGGTGAGCGGGGCGGCCCGTCGGTCCGCCGACGCGATGCGGACCAGCTCTCCGGGCCGCAGCCGGGGATCGCCGGGCAGTCCGAAGCGCACCGCGCGCCGGGAGGCGCGGACCCGGCCCAGTTCCTCCGTCCACTGCGGCTCCACGTCGTACGTGGCGACCAGTACGGCGGGCCGGGCGCCGACGTGCAGCACGCCGTCGCGGAACAGGGCGAGGCCGCGTCCGCCGCGCCCGTCGGCCTCGGCGAGCCGCCGCTCGATCGTGGCCAGGTGCTCCAGGTAGGTGGCGCCGGTGCCCAGCGGTCCCAGGCGGACGGAGGAGCCGTGCGCCTGGACGGACACGGCCGTGCGCCGGCCGATCTCGGCGGCCACCGAACGGTGGTCTCCGGCCGGCACGGAATCAGGGCAGGGAACGGACAGGCGGTGGTACGCCTCGTCGATGCCGTCCAGCGTCAACTCCGGTCCGTACGGCCCCTGGTGACGCGTCATCCGCTCGACGACGACGGCGGCCACCCGCGCCGCCGGGTCGAAGGCGACGGCCGACGTGGAGCCGTACAGGTACAGCTCGGCGACGAGCGGTCCCTGGCCGGTCAACCGGTCCGTCACCGCCGCGGCGAGGCCGCGCACGGTGAGCCGCAGGGTGGCGGCGGCGAGCCCGGACGGCAGCACGACGTCGGCTCGCAGGCCGACCTGACCCCGCGTCACGGCGCTGGTCAGCTCGAACGGCTCGGCGGCTCCGGTGATCCGCAGACCCCAGCCGGTCATGGCGTGCCTCCCACGTCCCACCAGGCGAGCTCGATCCGGGAGCCGTACGCGCCGGGGCCGCGTACCGAGCCGGCGCGCAGTTCCCAGTCCACGACGGCGACCGCCGTGGCGAGCCGGCGCGGCCCCTGCAGCGGCACGAGCCGCCGCGCCCCGACCGTCAGCGGCAGCGCTCCGGCGTAGTCGCCGCCGGTGCGCAGGACGAGCCGGAACGGGTGGCCGCCGTTCGCGGGGCTGGAGACCACGGCCGTCGGGTCGGCGCGGTGCCAGACGTCCGCGCGGCCGATCGCGGCGATGACGAACACCCCGAGGTCGGCGTTGAGTTGCACGTACTCCGGCAGGCCGCGGTCGAGCGCCCGCGTGACGCGGGTGGCGGTGTCCGGAAGCGGGGCGGGCTCCTCGGGGGTGAGCACCCGCAGGATCGGAAAGGTCGGACTCACCGGTGTCCCTCCCAGTCGGCGAGGGCGGACAGGCCCGCGACCGCCACGTCCGTGGCGAGGTCGGGGCCGCGCCACTCGGGCGCGTGCGCGAGGGTCACCGACGCCTCGACGACGTCGCGCCGCATCGCCTGTTCGGCGAGGGACAGCGACACGATCCTCAAGTCCGTGTGGATCGCCGACCCGGCCAGCAGGGTGACCGGGCGGATCTCGGAGCCACCGTTCGCGGCGAGCGCGTCGGCACCGGCGTCGCCCGACGGCCGGAAGACTCCCGTGCCGTGGCTGTGCTCGGCGAGGGTCTCCAGGGCCGCCCTCCAGACGAAGCGTTCGGGACCCACCAGCAACCCGCTGATCATGATGGTGTCCTCCACGGTGGACACGGTTCCGGGGGCACGCTCGTACCGGCGGCTCAGGTTCAGGCCCGACACCGCCCACAGCGGGACGGTGACCAGCCCGTCGGAGAGCACGAGCGACGGCGTCCCGTACCGCTGGAAACTGGACGCGGTCACGGCTCAGTCCCCCCGCGGTGCGGGGTCGAGGGCCTCGATCCGCAGGGCGAGCCGTTCCAGGACGAGGTCGGCGATGGCCTGTTCGTCGATCCGGGGGGCGGAGCTCACCTCGATCTCCACCGGGAAGTGATACTGCGCGGGCTCACCCATGGGCGCTCCATGCGGTTGGTGGCCGGCGGCGGGCGGCGCCGCCGGTCGGGGACGGTTCGGGCGGATCAGGGCGGGGAGACGTCCGGGCGGATCAGGGCAGCGACACGGCCGGGCCGGACTTGCCCTCGACCTTGGCGGCCAGGGAGAACCCGGAGAAGGTGACGGTGGGCGCGCCGGAGACAGCCGCGGACTGGGCCGAGCTGGTGATCACGCAGTCGGTCATCACCACGGTCTTGAAGGACCAGTCGGTGCCGGACTGTTCCTGCAGGACGATGTCGAACCGGCCGCCGCGCAGTGCTATCGCGGTGAGTTCGGCGGTCGCGTGTCCGATGGCCTTCACGGTCATCGTGAAGTTGATCTGCTGCGGCTGGTAGACGACGCCGATGTGGGTCGCGCCCAGGGAGTGCAGCGGTTCGGCGTTGAGGTTGAACGTGGTCGAGATCGAGTCGACGGGGGCGATCTCGGCGGTCTTGCCGGTGTCGTCGAGGTAGGCGACAGCCAGGCGGGTGTTCCAGTCGGCCATGGTGGCGGGCTCCCAGGGGCTCCTAGTAGGTGACGGCGAGCTTGACGTGCAGGCGGTGCACGGCCGGTCCGTAGGTGATGGAGGTGTGGATGTCGACGGCCCGCTGCCCCCGGGCCGTCCTGACGAGGTCGCGGTCCGGCTCGGTCCAGGCCGACTCGGGCCGTCCCAGGACGTCGAGGACGGGGATGCCGACGGAGAAGCCCGCGATGACCGTGTCCCGCAGCAGGCCGCCGAGGATGCTCTCGGTGCGCTGCTTGAGCAGGGTGAGACCGGTGCGGGTGATGCGGGCGTCGCCGATGCTGCCGATGAGGCCGGCCCGGAGCAGGAACTCCACGTGGTCGACGACCCGGCGCACGTCGATGTAGCCGTAGGCGGGGTCGGTGGAGAACGTCTGGCCGTCGGCGAGGTGGAGTCCCTCGCCGGGGATCAGGGCGGGGTCGATGACCGGGTTGATCCCGGCGTTGGACAGCTCGGCGATCTCCGACGGGCCGTACTGCTTCTCCTTGGGGATCCGCACCCCCTTGACCTGCTTGAGCAGCAGCGAGACGTGCGGCGGGTGGGCCGCGATCACCGCCGCGGTCGCCGCGGCGACGTCGCCGTCCGCGCCGCGCGCCGCGACCAGGACCATGCGGCCCGCGTCGCTCTTGAGCTTCACCAGGGCGGGGGTGACGACCTTGGAGACGTAGTCGGCGGACTTCTCGACCTTCGGGTCGATCATGGCGACGCCGATCCGCCGCAGCCCCTTCAGGGACATCTCCTCCACGTGTGCCCGCAGGGCGTTCAGCCCGGTGAGCGGGTTCTCGGCGCCGATGTCGGTCACTCCGGCGAGGCACACCACCGACACGTCGTCCACCGCTTCGAGGGCGGCCAGCGCGGCGGCGTACTCGGTGCCCTTGGCGCGCACGCCGTAGATCTTCTGCGGCATCAGGTCCTGCCCGAGGGCCAGCAGCAGGGCCTTGTGGAGGGCGTTGTCCGCGCCGAAGAGGGTGCGCACCTCGTCCGGAGTGGTGACGACGTGCGGCACGTTGACCGCGGCGGTGCCGCCGGCCGCGTCGGCGGGGGTGGTGCCGACGAGCGCGACGACGCCGCTGGACGGCTGCACGCGCGGCGTCAGTCCGGACTTGTCGATCTCGATGTCGATGAACGGGTACGCGGTGGGCATGGTTGTCCTCTCTGGCCCCAGGGCGGCGGCGAGTTCCGGCCGCCGGGAGTCGGTCAGTTCTCGGGTACGACGACCAGGCCGATCCCCTGCTCGGCGAGGATCCGTCCGGTGGCGACGGCACGTGCCTCCCTGAGCCCGGCGGGGTCCTGACCGGGCGCCGCACCGGGCCAGTCCGCGTCGTCGAACACCCGCGGCGGCACCAGCCAAGCCACGAGGGCCTGCCGGCGGGCCGGAACGGGCAGGTCGCCCGAGGGCATGGCGGTGAGCCGGCCCAGCGCGGCGGCGAGGCCCTGACTCTCGGCGAGCAGATCGGCCGGCCGTGCGGTCTCCCGCACGAGCAGCCCGACGACGACCGGCAGGGCGAGCGGGCGCGCCGGGCCGCCGGAGCGGGCCGCGTACCGGACCGTCAGCTCGCTCCGGCCGGGCGGCTGGGCGGGATCGACGTCGACCGCGGAGACGGCGTCGGTGCCCGCCCCGGTCCGCACCGTCACCGTTCCCCGCCACAGCGCGTCTGCGGTCAGCTCCGCGAGGCCGGTCACGGTGAACCTGGCTTCCCGGCGCTCCGCGCCGCCCGCCCCGGACCAGCTCCCCTCCACCACGAGGGGACGTTCGAGGCGCGCGCCGAGCCGCAGCTCGGCGAAGTCGGCCCCGTACGGCCCGGTGATCCCGGCCGTCATGTCGTAGCCGGCCGTGACCAGGTTCTCCAGGGAGCGTTGGCCGAAGAGACCCGAGCGCTGTGCCGGATCGGCAAGCCGGAGAAGTGTCCGGTCCCGGAAGTCCATCTGTGCCTCTCGGTCGTCGTCGGTGACGTCCTGAGAGTGCGGGGCATGCCGTGCACTTGGCTTGCAGCTGCCGTGCAGTCCACGTGCAGGGTGTCGGGTGTGCTCGTTACGGCAACCGGTGCGGCCGGAAGACGACGTCACCGTCATCACGACCGTCGGCCGACGGATCGAGGCACCCGCAGCCGAGCCTCCTGCTGCCGTACGGCTTCAGGGCGAGGTCCGGGGACGGCCTTCCCCATGGTTCGCCGAACCGCTCCCGGAGACGTTCGCGGTTCTCCGGGCCGCGGCCGGTATCACGAACGGGGTTTGACGGGCCGTCGGCCCCGATGCGCGGCAGTCCCTTCGGTGGTACGCCGGCCGGCTTCCGGCGTGCCGTCGCCGGGAGGGGCTGGTGCGGCCGCGGGGCGCCTTCGGACACGCGGACGGCGTCCACGACGTGGACGACGGCGCTCGTGACGGTGCCACCGGCGGCTGTCGCGGTGGGCGCGTGCCGTCGGTCCCGCGTCGGCCCTCGCCGGTCGGCCGAAGTCACGGCGTCCTCGAAGCCCGGTATCCGCTCCCGTCGGAGGATGGCCTGCTGCAGGGCGCCGAGTTCCGCACCGGGCTCGATCCCCAGCTCGTCCACGAACCGCTGCCGGATGTCCCCGTAGAGCGCGAGGGCGTCGGCCGGCCGCCCGCTGTGGTACATGGCCCTCATCAGCCGGGCCACCGGGCCCTCCCGCAGCGGGTGTGCGGCGGAGACCTCCCGCAGGCGGGCGATGGCCTGATCCGGCCGGCCCAGGGCGATCTCGGAGTCGGCCATGAGCTCCACGGCTGATATGCGGAGGTCCTCCATCCTGGCCGTCTCCGCGCGGAAGCCCACGGCGCCGTTCAGGTCACCGAGCATCGGTCCGCGCCAGAGGTCGAGCGCGGCCGAGAACAGAGCGTGCGAGGTCGACGCGTCCCCGGCGGCCAACTCCGCTCGCCCCGCGGTCAGGAGCCGTTCGAATCGCGCGCTGTCGACCTGCTCGTCAGGGACGTCCAGCAGGTATCCGCCCGACTCGCCGCGGATGACGGGCGCGTCCGCCCGCCCCTCGACCGGCGAGGAGAACAGGGCGCGCAGCCTCGACACGTAACTCTGCAGGGTGTTGACGGCACTGGCCGGTTCGCGCCCTTCCCACACCCTGTCCACCAACGACGAGGTCGGCACCATGCGCCCCCGGCACAGGAGCAGGGCCGCCAGCACGGCCCGTTGCCTGGCTCCCCCCACCGGTACCGGCCGCCCCGCGAAACGCACTTCCAGGGGCCCCAGGACCCTCAGTTCCCATCTTCCACCGCCCACTTGTCGGTCTACCCCCCTCCGGCACGCTCGCGCGCGCACCGCTTTCGCCACTGCCCCGGACACCCCGAGTCCGGGCTTTGACATGCCGACCGGTCGGTTCGGCGACGTTCCAGGAGTCCGCGGGCACTGCCCCGGACTGCCCCCCTTGGCCGTTCCTGACGGTTCAACGATCGACAAGTTACCCGCTTCACTGCATTTCCGCTGCCCTTCGACCGCATTTCCGGAATTCCTTTCGCACGCCGTTGACCTGCAAGGAAAGCCTCCACGGAAGCCACCTGGGCTTATTGGCGCGTTACCGACGGTACGGATTCCCGCCCACCGACAACCGGAATCGCGCCGCGCCTTCCGCACGCTTCCATTCGAAATCTTCGATTCCGCAATCCGCATACGACAACTGCTGCCGCACGGGCGGTGCTTGCGTTCCGTCGCGGTACGACAAGACGCACACCCAACCGCTCTTCCTCGCCGTCAGACTCCGTTGCCCGTGACGGCGACCCCACACGCGTCGATCTCGTGCCGCCACGCCGGTGAGGTGAACGCCTGCGGGTAGAGCCGGGCGCAGGTGGCGAGGTGGTCGTGGAAGGCCGTACGCAGGCGGGTGGCGTAGTGGGTGAGCAGGGGGCGCTGCGGTGCGCCCCCGGCCGCGGCGTGCAGGGTGTCCGCCGCGAGGAAGGCGGTACGCAGGGCCTGAGCCGTGCCGGTGCCGCTGAGCGGGTCGTAGCGGATCGCGCCCGCACCGACCAGGAGCCGGCCGGGCACCGCCGGGGAGCTGTGCAGACGGGGGGCGGCGGGGAGGGCGACCGCCGTCCGGGGCGCGTGCTCCAGTACGGGCGCCAGGGCCGACTGCGTCAGTAGCCTCGCCAGCAGTTCCGCCGGGCGGGCGACGGGGCCGGGGACCATCGCCTGGAGCAGCGCGCGCCCGCCGCCGAGTGGGGTGAGGTGCAGCCAGGCGAGGTCCGTGCAGACGAGGCGTGCGGTCCTCTCGTCCTGGCCTGCCGCCAACGGTGCTTCGCCGGCCAGGAGATGGCGCCGCCCGGCCGTACGGTGACCGGACGACCACCCGACGGCGGTGACCGTCCAGCGCCGTACGGCGGGCGCCTCACCGAAGGCCGGCTCGGCGGCCATCGCCTCGGCCCCGGTCACGTCGCCGAGCGCGTCAGGGTAACGAGCGGCGAGGCGATCGAGCAGACGTTGCGCCAAGCGCCCGCCGTCCACCACCACAGCCGGCTGCGGCAGTCGGCGCAACGCCCCGGTGCCTTCGGGTCCCCAGCACACCTCGCGGTACGTCAGCCGGTGGCAGTCGGCCAGGGGCTCACGGCCCCAGAGGGAGCGCAGCAGCTCCAGGGTGGGGGCGTTGAGCAGCAGCGGCCGGGGAGCGGCTTCCGGGGCGCGGAGCCGGACTCGCGCCCGATGCCCGCGGGCCAACAGCAGCCGGGCGCAGGCCAGTTCGGCCAGGCCCGTGCCGGTGATCTCGATTGTCGCCGCCCCGGTCATCGCAGGCTGAACGAGGCCACCAGGGCGCGGGCGCCCGTCTCCTGGCGGTCCATCAGGTCCTGGAGGTCCTGGAGGCTGCCGTCCGCGAGGGAACGGATGTTCCGCAGCACCTCGTTGACCGCTCGCGCGGCCGCCCGGGAGGCGTGACCGTCCGCCGTCGCCGCTGAGAACTCCGGTGCGGGCGGGCCGAACCGGGGTGCCACTCCCCGTGCGGCGAGCCGGTGGTTGACCTCGTGCAGGTTCTGCATGGCACGCACCGCCTGTGCGCGGAGCCGGCCTCCCGCGCTGTCCCCGGCCTCCAGGGTGACCCGCAAGGCGCCCAGCACCATCGCGTAGTCGAGGTCCGCGAGTTCCAGGAGCCGTACGTCCAACTCGTCGTCCGGGGGCGACAGTTCGCGCAGGTAGGTGTCCGGTGCCAGGCCGGACAGATGGCGTTGGACGTTGGTGAAGCGGTGGAAGTGGTCGTCGCCCTCGTCGATGATGAGCTTGATGAGGTGGGCCAGACGGTCGGCCTGGGGGAAGGCGTCCGGGTTGTGCAGGATGGTGTGGTGCAGCCGCACGTACATGCCGTCGATGCCGTCGGGGTCGAACTGGGCGCTCGGCTTCTCCACGGCGATGAACCACTCCAGTTGCTCCGGCGTGAGCCGCTCCAGCCGGAAGCGCCGGCCGGTCGGGCGCTGGATGACGAAGTCGTCGGCCGGGCGGTCGAGTTGGAGGGGGCGGCCCAGGGTGCCGAGGATCTCGTTGACCCAGCGCAGGTGGCGCATCTCGTCCTCGGCGATCGAGAAGATCTCCTGCGCCGCCGCGTGGACGCGCCGGACCGGGACGTCCTCGGGGGTGTCCGCGGGCAAGGTCATCGGGGCGGCGAGCGAGTAGTGGGCGTAGAGGTATTCGAGGCAGAGCGCGTGCTCGACGGTGGCGAGGCGGGTGAGCTCCTCCACGACCTTGTCCGGGTGCATCAGCGGGAGGCCGAGCGGGGCGGGCACGCCGAGGGCGTCGTCCTCGCGGCCGTTGAGGACCACCGGCAGGACGTTCCAGTTCATGATCAGCTCGGGGTGGTCGAGTTCCAGGCGGCTGCGGCCCCGGATCGTGGGCAGGTCCGGTGCGGGCGGCACGGTGGTGCGGTCGCGGCGCTGGAAGTTGAGGTTGCGGTACTCGCCGCCGGAAGTGGCGGAGATGTCGGGCTTGGAAGCGGCCCAGTAGTAGCAGCCGCACTCGCGGAAGTCGTACTGCCAGGGCGCGCACAGACTCCGGGTGAGGTCGCCGGGCTGGTACACGTCGGGGTCGATGACGCCCTCCGGGTCCAGATAGCGGGCCCGGTCCGCGGTCAGGACCGCCACCTCCAGGACGCCGTTGTCGTCCCGCTGGACCTCGCTGCGGTTCTGGACCCGCCAGCTGTTCAGGCCGCCGGGCACCCAGAACGCGCCGGGCGAGTCCTGGCCGGGGGCCCGGCCGACGACGACGGAGATCCTGCCCGGCAGCAGGTCGTGCACCCGGCGCCACATCTCCAGGCCGCTCAGGTCGACCGCGTGGAAGACCGGAGCCTCGTCCTCGCCCTGGTCCACGGTGGTCCGCCCGCACACGGCCCACAGATACAGCCGCCGCTCCTCCTCCCCCGCCGTCTGCACCAGGTCGTCCTCGGTGATGCCCTCGGCGGCGGCGACGCCGCCCGTCACCGCGATCAGGCGGGAGCCGGTGTCGTGGTGGAAGTCGAAGGTGAGGCCGGGGAAGAACGCCTTGTCGAGGTTGCGCTGGTCGAACTCCAGCCCGGGGAAGCAGTTGTCGACACCGCTCTCCGGGCGGGAGCCCGAGGGGTTGCCGCGCACCCGGTGGGCGGCGCGGGCGGTGAGGTTGCGGGGGAAGACCTTCCCCTCGGGCGGGGTGAGGCCGGCGTCCCCGGAGGTCGGCTGGTTCATCTGTCGGCTCCTTGAGGTCAGCGGGCGAGGCCGGCCGGGTCACTGGGCAGGTCGGATGCGGTGGGGAGGGTGAAGAACTCCGGTGTGGACTGCGCGAGTTCGACGTAGGCGCGCAGGCAGAAGTCGAGCCAGCCGCGGATGTAGTCGCAGCCGGGGCGGCCGCGTCGGCTCACCTCGTGGTAGCAGCCGCCGCCGCACAGGTAGCGGGCCCAGCAGGACCGGCACGGCTCGGCGCGGTCCACGTGCCGGGCGGCCAGGTGCCGTTCCCGGGCGGCGCGGTCGGGTCCGGCGGTCAGTGAGCCCATGGCGAAGTCGGGATCGTCGACGAGGCGGTGGCAGGCGTACAGGCCGCCCTCGGCGGAGGCGCTGAGATAGCCGGCGCCCGCCCCGCACGGGTAGGGCCGGTGGCCGCCCGTGTGGAGCTCGTACATCGCGGTCTGGAAGTTCCCGAACGGATACGGGCGGCCCGCCGACAGCTCGCGCAGCGCGGCCCGGCCGCACTCCACCATGCCGTCGAGGAATCCGGCGAAGGCGGCCGCGTCGATCTCGTACGCCGGATCCGGCGCGCTCACCACCGCCGCGAACCCGACCTCGTCGAAGCCCAGGCCGATCCCGTGCTCCAGGACGGCCGGCAGTCGTCCCGTGTACGGCGTCACGCTCACTCGCGCGGACAGGTGCCGGGGCCGCCCGTGCCGGTCCAGGACGGCCAGCCCGGCGCGCAGTCGGTCGTAGGCGCTGGCGCCGCCGGGTGCCCGGCGCAGCGCGTCGTGTCCGGCGCGGTCGCCGTCCAGGCTGACGGCGACGGTGAAGGGGTGGGCGGCGAAGAGCTCGGCGTCGGCGGGCCGGACGGTGGTCAGGTTGGTGGTGAGCGCGAAGCGGACGGCGTGCCCGCTGTCCTCGCCTGCCCGGACCGCGTACGCCACCACCTCGTGCACCAGGTCCCGGGCGAGCAGCGGTTCGCCGCCCATGAAGCCGACGACCACCCCGGCGCCGGGCGCGGCCTCCGCCAGCAGCCGGTCCACCGCGGCGAACGCGGTCTCGCGGGACATCGCCCGGGCGGCGCCGCCGAAGCGGCCCTCGTCGGCGTAGCAGTGGCCGCAGCTGAGGTTGCAGGCCTGCATCACGTTGAGCGACAGCGAGGAGAGCGGCGGTACGGCGGCGGGCGTGCCGTCGATGCGCGGGCCCGGCAGTCCGGTCTCGGCGCCCCACAGCGGCAGGCCTAGGCGGGCGGCGAGGGCGCTGTCCTCGGCGGGTTCGTGCGCCGTCGCCGTCCACTGCTCGAGGTGGGCGGCGAGATGCTCGGGCAGGTCGTAGATCCGGCTGCCGTCGGCGACGAACAGGTGGGCGCCGTGGGTGCTGCGGAACACCCGGGTCTCGGCGCCGAGGCCGGGCGGCCCCGACGCTTCCCCCGCGGGCTCCGGCGGGCGGCGGCCGATCTGGAGCAGCACGCTCATGTGCCCTCCTCCACCGACGCGCGCAGGGAGCGGACCCACGCCGTGAGGAGGTCGTACTGGCGGCGCGTCAGGTGCATCGGGTAGGCGTCGGAGCCGCGCACCGCGACCGGCATGCGGCGGTCGTACCACTCCTGCTCGTCCCGTGGGCCCCGGATGACCCGTTCGAGGAGGTCGGGCTGCTCCCGGAAGAGGTCCTCCAGGAACTCCAGCGCGACGAAACGGCGGTGGCGTCGGCGGCCGCGTTCGGTGAGGGCGAGGATGACACCGTCGAGGGGGGCGGGCGGGGTGAAGGTCCTGGCCCGGGCCTGGTCGGCGGGCAGGCCGAGAGCCTCGGCGGTGGAGAGGTTCTCCAGGGTGGCGCGGTCGTTCTGGGCGTCCACGTTGACCGCGTCCATGGCCTCGAGGACCCGCTCGAACAGGTCGCGCACCTCCAGCGCCGTCAGCTCGGGCTGGTCGGTGACGTACGCGCTCTCGCGGACCTCCTCCCGCTTGACGCGGTCCGCGAGACCGTCGGCCAGGGAGGTGAAGGGCCGGCGGTCGGGCGCGAAGTCGGGCGGGGTGACGACGATCCGGGCGCGGGCGGTCGGGCCGCCCGGGAGCTCGACGCCGATCAGTCCGTCGCACACGTCGTCGACGAGACCGAGGCTGACCCCGCCGTCCCGGGGCGTCGATCCGGCGAACAGGCCGGAGGGTGCGGTCCGTGCGTCGGTGGCGCCGGAGAGCGTGAACGCGCACCAGGCCGCGTCCGGTGACAGGAACAGCCGGTCCTCGGGCAGGACGTACCGCTCGGTGCGGTCGGGCAGGTTCGTGGGGCCGTAGACCGCGCCGGTGCCGGGGGTGAAGCGCAGGCGCAGCTCGGGGAAGCGGGTGTCCGGCCGGGGCAACTGGACGGAGCCGAGCGGCACATGGCGGCCCGGGGGCACGAGCGGCCGGGTCGCTCCGTCGGGCGACCGCCCCTCCAGCGGCCGCCGCCGGTGCTCGTCGCCCGGCAGCTCGACGGCGGCCTCGATCCGGTCGCCGCGGGAGCCGGTGCACTGGTGCGCCTTGAGGTTGGCAACGTGCACCGACCACCGCACGTCGGCGAGGTCGATCCCGAACGCGGTCAGCACGTCGACGGTGATCGGTTCGCCGGTGTGCCGCCGGCCGTCGGCGGAGGTCCAGGTGCCGTACAGCTCGAAGTAGGGGCAGATGGGGCGGAAGCCGTCGGCGTCCTTGAACCGGACCCGCTCCCCGGCCTCGGGCAGGCGCTCCGTCAGGGTGCCGTCCTCGTCGAGTTCGAGGGAGGGCGTCGGCTGGACGACGGTCTTGCCCGTGCCCCGGGGCGACAGGTCGCTGGGGCCGTAGTGGTAGTTGGCGCAGGGGGTGGGGGACGGGCCGAGGCGGGCGAAGGCGAGGGGTGGGTGGAGCCAGATCCGTTCGATCACCGTGAGTCTCCGTTGCTTCGAGCGATGTCACTCAAAGTAGCGAACTATCACGGTGCGTGCGCATCGGCCACGCCCACCTGTTCCCTCACCCCGCCAGGCGCACAGCCTCCTCCGGCCCTTGCTCGAACTGCGTCCGGTACAGCTGCGCATAACGCCCGTCGGCCGCCAGCAGCTCCTCGTGGGTGCCGCGTTCCACGATCCGGCCCGCCTCGACGACGAGGATGACGTCGGCGGTGCGGACCGTGGACAGGCGGTGGGCGATGACGACGGCGGTCCTGCCCTCCAGGGCCTCCGCGAGCGCCTCCTGGACGGCGGCCTCCGAGGTGTTGTCGAGGTGGGCGGTGGCCTCGTCGAGGATGACGACGCGCTGGCGGGCGAGGAGCAGGCGGGCGATGGTCATGCGCTGGCGCTCGCCGCCGGAGAGGCGGTAGCCGCGTTCGCCGACCACCGTGTCGAGGCCGTCGGGCAGGGACCGTACGAGGTCGTCGAGGCGGGCGCGGAGCAGGGCGTCCCACAGTTCGTCCTCGGTGGCGGTGGGCCTGGCCAGGAGCAGGTTGGCGCGGACGGTGTCGTGGAAGAGGTGGCCGTCCTGGGTGACCATGCCCAGGGTGGCGCGCAGGGAGGCCGCGCTCAGGTCGCGGACGTCGACGCCGCCGACGCGGACGGCGCCCTCGTCGACGTCGTAGAGGCGCGGCAGCAGCTGGGCGACGGTCGACTTGCCGGCGCCGGAGGAGCCGACGAGGGCGACGGTCTGGCCGGGTTCGGCGCGGAAGGAGACGCCGTGCAGGACCTCGGCGCCGCCCCGGGTGTCGAGGGAGGCGACCTCCTCCAGGGAGGCGAGGGAGACCTTGTCGGCGGACGGATAGCCGAAGCGGACCTCGTCGAACTCCACCGCCACCGGTCCCTCGGGCACTTCGCGCGCGTCCGGCTTCTCCTCGATGAGCGGCTTGAGGTCCAGCACCTCGAAGACCCGCTCGAAGCTGACGAGGGCGCTCATCACCTCGACGCGTGCCCCGGCGAGCGCGGTGAGCGGCGCGTAGAGGCGGGTCAGGAGCAGCGCGAGGGAGACGACGGCGCCCGGTTCCAGGCTGCCGCGCAGGGCGAAGAAACCGCCGAGGCCGTAGACGAGGGCGAGGGCGAGCGCCGAGACGAGGGTCAGGGAGGTGATGAAGACGGACTGGGAGGTCGCGGTGCGGACGCCGATGTCCCGGACGCGGCCGGCGCGGGCGGTGAACTCGGCCGACTCCTCCTCCGGGCGTCCGAACAGCTTGACCAGGGTGGCGCCGGGTGCGGAGAAGCGCTCGGTCATACGGGTGCCCATCGCCGCGTTGAGGGCGGCCGCCTCGCGCTGCATACGGGCCATGCGGCTGCCCATCCGCCGGGCCGGCACCACGAACACGGGCAGCAGCGCCAGCGCGAGCAGGGTGATCTGCCAGGACAGGGTGAGCATGACGACGAGCGTGAGGAGCAGGGTGACGAGGTTGCTGACCACTCCGGACAGGGTGTTGCTGAAGGCCCGTTGAGCGCCGATGACGTCGTTGTTGAGACGACTGACCAGCGCTCCCGTACGAGTGCGTGTGAAGAACGCGACCGGCATGCGCTGCACATGATCGAACACAGCCGTCCGCAGATCGAGGATGAGCCCCTCGCCGAGCGTCGCCGACAACCGTCGGGCCAGGACGCCGATCGCGGCCTCCGCGACCGCGATGAGCGCGATGAGCAGGGCCAGTCGTACGACGGTGCCCTCGTCGCCGTTCGACACGATCGCGTCGACCACGCGCCCGGCCAGGACCGGGGTGGCGACGGCCAGCAGCGCGGTCACCACCCCGAGCACGACGAAGAGCGCGATCCGGCGGCGGTGCGGGCGGGCGAACGCGCCGATGCGGCGCAGGGTCGTGACGTTGAAGGGGCGGCGTTCCCGCTCGGCGTTCATGACGCTGTGCAGCTGCGTCCAGGCGGTGGTCTCGATGCTCATGCAGCAGAACTTAGAACCTCAAGCATCATTGAGGTCAATGCCCGCCGGCCGTCCCCCCTCGCGAAGGACCCGATGACCGCACGTAAGCAGCCGTCCCCGCTCCCGCAACCCGTCGTTGGCATGGTGCCGAAAACCTGTCCCGATGTGACAGCGGTACCTCTCCCCGAACGGCGGCGCGTCCCCGTCCGCCAGATCCTGTGCCTGCTCCCGCTCCTTCTGGTCACCGCGGTCGCGGTCCAGCACCGGTCGGTGCTCGCCGAGGGCTTCGGCCATCTGCGGACCGCCGAGTGGCCGTGGCTGCTGACCGCGGGCTGCGCGACCTGTCTGACCTGGGTCGCCGCGTCCTTCACCCGCCAGGGCGCGGTCATGGAGCGGCTGCCGAGACGCCGGCTGCTCGCCACGCAGTTCGCGGCGGGCGCGGCCAACCATCTGCTGCCCACCGGCCTGGGCGCGAGCGCGGTCAACCTGCGGTTCATGACGGTGTGCGGAGTGCCGCTGGCGCGCTCCTCGGCCGCGCTCGCCCTGTACCTGCTCGCGGAGAGCATCGGCCGGGTGGGTCTGCTGGCCGTGCTGCTCATCGCCTTCCCCGACGCGCTGCGGCTCGGCACGCTCCTCCCCGAGGGGGCCCTCGGTCCCCTGCTGCTGGCCCTCGCCGTCATCGCGGTCGTGGCGGTGACAGTCCTCACACTCGTACGGCGACTGCGCACGGCGCTCTGTTCCTTCCTGCGCACCGCGCTCGGCGAGGCCCGCTCGGTCCACGCACGCCCCTCGCGGGCGCTCGCCCTGTGGGGCGGCTCCCTCGCCTTCCCCGCCCTCCAGGCCACCGGCCTCGCCGCGGTCGGCCAGGCCCTGGGCCTGCCGGTGCCGCCCGCGCACATGGCGGTCGCGTACCTGGCGGCGACGGTCGCGGTCGCCCTCGTACCCACCCCCGGCGGCATCGGCTCGGTCGAGGCCGCACTGATCGTGGCCCTGGTCGCGGCGGGCGGCCCGGCCGCCGTGGCCACGGCGGTGGTGCTGGCGTACCGGATCATCACGGTGTGGGTGCCGTTGGTGCCGGGGGCGTTGACGTTGGGGGCGTTGGTGCGGTGGAAGGTGATCTGACGTGAGCCCCTTTCCGGCCGGGACCGTGACGCCCGGGGAGGTGGCGGGGCGGACCGCTTCGGTACGAACTCACGTGCTGGATACGGCAGGATGAACGGTCGCGTCGGTCTGTGGGCCGGGGCGACCGCACTTCCCAGAATCGAGCAGGTGACTACGTGACGAGACTTCACATCCGGCCGTCGGCGGATCCGTTGGCCGCGGATCGTCTTCCCGGAGGTGACCGGTGACGCGTGCGCTGACCCTGGACGACCTGGTCCTCGCCGGAATCGCGCTGGTCACGGGCCTGCTGAGCGCATTCCTGCTGCGGACCCTGCTGCGCTGGCTGGGCAAGAAGGCCGACAGCACCCGTTGGAGCGGTGACGACGTCATCGTGGACGCCCTGCGGACGGTCGTGCCGTGGGGCGCCGTCGTCAGCGGGGCCGCGGCCGCGGGCGGGGTGCTGCCGCTGACGCGGACCGTTCAGCACAACGTCAACCAGGTGCTGACGGTGCTGTTCATCTTCGTGGTGACCGGGTCGGCGGCCCGGGTGATCGCCGGGCTGGTGCGGACGGTGACCCAGTCCCGCTCCGGTGTCGCGGGGTCGGCCACGATCTTCGTGAACATCACCCGGGTGCTGGTCCTGGCGATCGGCTTCCTGGTGGTGCTGCAGACGCTGGGCATCTCCATAGCGCCCATGCTCACCGCCCTCGGTGTCGGCGGTCTGGCGGTCGCCCTGGCCCTCCAGGACACCCTCGCCAACCTCTTCGCGGGCATCCACATCCTCGCCTCCAAGACCGTCCAGCCCGGCGACTACATCCGCCTCAGCAGCGGCGAGGAGGGCTACGTCGAGGACATCAACTGGCGTCAGACGACGGTCCGCGCGCTCTCCAACAACCTGGTCGTCATCCCCAACGGGGAGCTCGCGAAGACGAACATGACCAACTTCATGCGTCCCGAGCAGCAGCTGACCATCCTGGTGCAGGTGGGCGTCGCCTACGACAGCGACCTCGACCACGTCGAGCGGGTGACCATCGAGGTCGTCGCCGAGGTGATGACCGAGATCACCGGCGCCGTCCCCGACCACGAGCCGCTGGTCCGCTTCCACACCTTCGGTGACTCCCGGATCGGATTCACGGTGATCCTGGGCGTCGGCGAGTTCAGCGACCAGTTCCGGATCAAGCACGAGTTCATCAAGCGACTGCACCGGCGCTACCGCGAGGAGGGCATCCGGATCCCGGCGCCCGCGCGGACGGTGGCGTTGCAGCAGGGCGCGGTGGTGATCCCGCAGCAGCGCACCGCCGAGGAGGCGGAGGGCATGCCCCCGGTGCCCACCGCGCACTCCGCCCGCCTCGACTGAGACCACCTCAGGCCAGCCCGCGCCTCACAGCGTGGCCGAGTTGTCGTGGTAGTGCCCGTCCGTCCGGCTGTGCGGCCTGGCGAGCGACGAGGTCACCGGAGTGACCGTCCAGTCCGGGTGACCGGGCATCCGCGGCGTCGTCGTGCCGAACAGCCACTCCCGCAGGAACCCGGACACGTCCTGGCCGGAGACCGCCGACGCGACCGCGATGTAGTCCTCGGTCGACGCCGACGCGTCGCGGTACCGGGCGAGGAAGGCGCGCTCCACGGCGTGGAAGGCGTCCTCGCCGATCAGCTGCCGCAGCGCGTACAGGACGAGGACGCCGCCGAGGTAGCGCTGGCTGTCGAAGAGGTTGACGGCGTTCGGTGCGGCGACCGGGCCGGAGAGCTGCCGCCACTGGTCGCCGCGCGCGTAGGTGTCCTTCATACGGGCCTCCATCGTGGTGAGGCCCAGCGAGTCGGTCCAGCCGCGCTCGTAGCGGTACAGCAGCCCGTAGAAGTCGGCGTGGCCCTCGTTGAGCCAGAGGTCGGCCCAGGTGGCGGGGCTGACGCTGTTGCCGAAGTAGGAGTGGACCAGCTCGTGCACCATGTGCGAGCCGATCTTCTTCTCCTCCTGGAGCAGGTAGTTCGGCTTGTAGAGGGTGAGCGTCTGGGTCTCCAGACCCGTGAAGTCGAAGGCCTTCGGGTCGTCGGAGTTGCAGGGCAGCAGTCCGTACGTCTCGAAGGGGTAGGCGCCCAGGCGCTGCTCGATCCACTCGATCAGTCCCGGCGTGAGCGCCAGCGCGGGCTCCAGGGCCTCGGCCCGCGCGGTCGGGACGACGTCCCGCAGCGGCAGCCCGTGTGGCCCCTGCCGGGGCTTGACGACGTAGTCGCCGACGGTGATCTGCACCAGCTCGGTGGCGATCGGCGCGCGGGAGCGGTACGTGTACGCGGTCCGGTCGCCGTCGAGGTGCTCGGTGCACACGAGCTGCCCGCTCGCCACGCCGCTCAGCCCGCTGGGGACAGTCACGCGGAAAGTGAAGTCGGCCTTGTCCGAAGGGTGGTCGTTGCACGGGAAGACGGTGTGCGCCGAGTTCGGCTGGGGGCACACCGCGAACCCGTCCGGCGTGGGGACCCAGGCGGTGTGCGGGAGGGCTCGGCGGGGGTCGGCGGTGTACTCGACGCGGACGGTGGTGCGGGCCTGCTTCGGCAGGGGCTCGGCGGGGGTGATCCGCAGCTTCTCCTCGGCCTGCTCGAAGGTGGCGGCCCGGCCGCCGACGCGGACGGTCCGTATGTCCAGGCCCAGGGCGTCGAGGGAGAGGCTGCTGAGGCACTCGGTCGTGCGGAGGGTCAGGGTCGCCGAGGCGTCGACCAGCGTGGTCGTGGCGTCGTAGGCGAGGTCGAGGTGGTACGCGCAGACGCGGTAGCCGTCGTTGCCCAGACTCGGGAAGACGGGGTCGGCGAGGGTCTCGGGGCCCGGGGTGCCGCTCTTCTTCGAAGGCGCCGCGTGGGCCGAGGGGGCCGCGGTCAGGGCCGC
The DNA here is from genome assembly GCF_042888465.1 of Streptomyces sp. NPDC002888. NCBI lineage: Bacteria > Bacillati > Actinomycetota > Actinomycetes > Kitasatosporales > Streptomycetaceae > Streptomyces > Streptomyces sp. NPDC002888. The sequence goes on from NZ_JBIAPU010000034.1 coordinate 104,787, forward strand.
CGCGGTGCCGATCAGGACGGCCGCCGGGGCCGTCACTCTGGTGCGATATCTCATGGTCCGCTTTCGCTCGGGCGGCCGAGTGGTCGGGCCGGCCGCCGGGATCATTGGGCGATCACTCCCGCTGACCGCACGAACGGGCAGTCCGGTTGCCTGGAAGCGGCAGTTCGGCGAACGTCCTGCACATGTGTGCGGTCCCCTGTCGAGTCCGGGTCGAGCACGAGATATCTTGATGTCGAGCAATGTTGCAGACGTGGAGCGGAGCACCCGGTGACTGACTCGACCATCATCTATACGCACACTGACGAGGCCCCGGCCCTGGCGACGTACTCTTTCCTGCCGGTGGTCCAGACCTACGCCTCGCAGGCGGGTGTCACTGTGGATACCCGTGACATCTCCCTGGCCGGGCGCATCATCGCGGTCTTCCCGGAGTACCTGACCGAGGACCAGCGCATCCCGGACGCCCTGTCCGAGCTGGGCGAGCTGGCCAAGACGCCCGAGGCCAACATCATCAAGCTGCCGAACATCTCGGCGTCGATCCCGCAGCTCAAGGCCGCGGTCGCCGAGCTGCAGGCGCAGGGCTACGCGCTGCCGAACTACCCGGACGACCCCAAGACGGACGAGGAGCGGGAGATCCAGGCCCGCTTCGACAAGGTCAAGGGTTCCGCCGTGAACCCGGTCCTGCGTGAGGGCAACTCCGACCGCCGCGCCCCCGCGTCGGTCAAGAACTACGCCCACACCCACCCGCACCGCATGGGCGCCTGGACCTCCGAGTCCAAGACCAACGTGGCGACCATGGGTGAGAACGACTTCCGCTCCACCGAGAAGTCCGTCGTGATCTCCGAGGCCGGTTCGCTGCGGATCGAGCTGGTCGGCGACGACGGCTCCACGAAGGTCCTGCGCGAGTCGGTACCGGTCCTCGAGGGCGAGGTCGTCGACGCCTCCGTGATGCGCGTGGCCGCGCTGCGCGAGTTCCTGACCGCGCAGGTCGCCGAGGCCAAGGCCGCGGGCGTGCTGTTCTCCGTGCACCTGAAGGCCACGATGATGAAGGTCTCCGACCCGATCATCTTCGGTCACGTGGTGCGCGCCTTCTTCCCGAAGACCTTCGCGAAGTACGGCGAGGCGCTCGCCAAGGCGGGCCTGACCCCGAACGACGGTCTGGGCGGCATCTACAAGGGCCTGGAGGGCCTGCCGGAGGGCGCCGAGATCAAGGCCTCCTTCGACGCCGAGCTCGCCGAGGGCCCGGAGCTCGCGATGGTCGACTCCGACAAGGGCATCACCAACCTGCACGTGCCGTCCGACGTGATCGTCGACGCCTCGATGCCGGCCATGATCCGCACCTCCGGCCACATGTGGGGCCCGGACGGCCAGGAGGCCGACACCCTCGCGGTGCTGCCGGACTCCAGCTACTCCGGCGTCTACCAGGCCGTCCTCGACGACTGCCGTGCCAACGGCGCCTACGACCCGTCGACCATGGGCTCCGTCCCGAACGTCGGCCTCATGGCGCAGAAGGCCGAGGAGTACGGCAGCCACGACAAGACGTTCGAGATCCCGACCACCGGCACGGTCCGCCTCGTCGACCAGGCCGGCAACGTGGTGATCGAGCAGACCGTCTCCGCCGGCGACATCTTCCGCGCCTGCCAGACCAAGGACGCCCCGATCAAGGACTGGGTGAAGCTGGCCGTCACCCGCGCCCGCGCCACCGGCGACCCGGCGGTGTTCTGGCTGGACGAGACCCGCGCCCACGACGCCAACCTGATCGCCAAGGTCAACGCGTACCTGCCGGAGCACGACACCGAGGGCCTCGACATCCGGGTCCTCGCCCCGGTCGAGGCGACCAAGCTGTCGGTGGAGCGCATCCGCCGCGGCGAGAACACGATCTCCGTCACCGGCAACGTCCTGCGTGACTACCTGACCGACCTCTTCCCCATCCTGGAGCTGGGCACCAGCGCCAAGATGCTGTCGGTCGTCCCGCTGATGGCGGGCGGCGGCCTGTTCGAGACGGGCGCCGGCGGCTCGGCGCCGAAGCACGTCCAGCAGCTGGTCAAGGAGAACTACCTGCGCTGGGACTCCCTGGGTGAGTTCTTCGCGCTCGTGCCCTCCCTCGAGCAGTACGCCACGGCCACGGGCAACGGCCGCGCCAAGGTCCTCGCCGACACCCTCGACCGCGCCACGGCGACCTTCCTCAACGAGGACAAGTCCCCGACCCGTCGCGTCGGCGGCATCGACAACCGCGGCAGCCACTTCTACCTGTCCCTGTACTGGGCGCAGGAGCTCGCGGCGCAGACCGACGACGCGGACCTGGCGAAGGCCTTCGCCCCGCTCGCCGAGACGCTCACCGCGAACGAGCAGAAGATCGTCGAGGAGCTGGCCGCGGTCCAGGGCAAGCCGGCCGACATCGGCGGCTACTACCAGCCCGACCCGGCCAAGGCCGCCGCGGTCATGCGCCCGTCGGCCACGTGGAACGAGGCGCTGGCGTCCCTGAGCTGACGCGCCTCGCCCGACGGCCACGTCCGACGGCCATCTCGACCCCGCCCCGACCGGTGCACGTGCCCGGTCGGGGCGGGGCTGTCTCCACCCATACCACCCGCGGAGCCGCCCCATGACCCCTGCCGTACCCTCCTTCGAGCTGCTGGCCGGTGCCGGTGACTCACCGGTGATCCTGCATGTGCCGCATTCCGCGCGGGAGATACCGGCGGCGGTGCGGGCGGGGATCGTGCTCGACGACTCGGCGCTCGGGCGGGAGCTGGATCACATCACGGACGCGCACACCGCGGAGATCGCCGCCCGGGCGGCTCAGCTGTCCGGTGTCGCGCCCTGGCGGTTCGTGAACCGGCTGTCGCGGCTGGTGGTCGATCCGGAGCGGTTCCCGGACGAGCGGGAGGAGATGCTCGCCGTGGGGATGGGCGCGGTGTACACGCGGACCACGCACCGCGAGGCGCTGCGGCCCGAGGACACCGACCCCGGGCCCTTGGTCGCACGCTACTTCCACCCGTACGCGCGGGCGATGACGGACGCGGTGGCCGACCGGCTGGCCGCGGCCGGGCGGGCCGTGATCATCGACGTGCACTCCTACCCGAGCGAGCCGCTGCCGTACGAGCTGCACGGCGCGGGACCGCGACCGCCGGTCTGCCTGGGCACCGACTCCTTCCACACCCCGCCCGAGCTGCGGGACGCGGCGATTGAAGCGTTCGCGGAGTGCGGGGAGACGGGGCTCGACAGCCCGTTCAGCGGGGCGTACGTGCCGCTGGAGTTCTACGGCAAGGATCCGAGCGTGACCGCGCTCATGGTGGAGCTCCGCCGCGACACGTACATGACCGAGCCGGGCGGCCCGGCCGGCCCCGGCCTCGACCGACTGGCCACGGCCCTCGCACACCTGGTCACCGCCGTCTCACGCTGACGGTTCGCCCCCGCGTCTGGCGTCTCCGCCGACGTACCGGTGTCTCAGGCGCGCAGCCACTCCGTGACCACCACCTCCCCGCCGGTCCGCAGCCGTAGGGCGAAGGGGCCGGTGGGTGGGGCGTCGGTGGTGAAGCGGCCCATGGGGTCGGCCGTGAGGGCGGCGCCCGCGCGGGGGCCGTCCAGGACCTCGATGCGGGCCGGCTGGGGTGGCAGCAGCTGGCCCATCAGGCCCTCGGCGGTCACCTCGACGTCGACGGTCAGCTCACCCCAGTGGAAGGTCAGCATCCGCGGCACGTCCGTCGCCCCGCGGACCGGGATGGCGTCGACCAGCGAGTCGAAGGTGAGCTCGGCGATACGGGCTTCGAGGTCGTGCAGCGCGTACGCCTCGACGGCGACCTGCCGTAACGCGGCCGGGACGGGGTCCAGGATGGCGGCGGCCTCACGGAGTTCCCCCTCCAGGCCGTCGTCGTCGAACTCCCCGTTCGTACCGCTCGTACTGTTCATGTCGTTCATGTCGTTCACGAAGCTCCCCGTGCGTCGAGTCGGGCTCGCAGGCGGCGCAGGCAGCGCTGGCGCAGCGGCCCGATGCTGCCCACGGCGATGCCCAGCGCGGCGGACACCTCCTGGTAGCTGGGCGGTGGCGAGGCCATCAGGACCCGCAACAACTGCCGGCAGCGGTCGCCGAGTTCCTCGAACTCCTGCCACAGGTGACGGATCCGCTCGGACTCGGCGGCAGCATCCTCGGAGTCGATCAGCGACTGTTCCGGCGTACGGTCCTCGCTGATCCGGTCCAGAAGCTGCGGATCGTCCGTGGGCGTCAGCCGCCTTAAGCTCTTGATCACCTTCAGGCACTCGTGCCGCGCGGTGCTCGCCAGCCACGACCCCGCCTTGTGCGGTTCGCGGATCCGCCCGAGGTTCTGGGCGAAACGGAACCACACGGTCTGGTAGACCTCGTGGCCGTCGGCGTCGGAGAGCCGGTGGGCCCGCACCACGGACCACACCAGCGGGCTCATCCCTTCCACCAGCGCTTTCCAGGCCGCCGCGTCACCGTCGACGGCCGACTGGACGAGCGCGCCGACATCTGTACGGTCCACGGCCCCACCCCTCGTGTACGACGTGTCATCGTACGCCGCGGCGGAAGCCACTCCGGCACTCATGCGGAAGGCGGGAGCGGCACGACCGGCACCGGACGCCAGGTGGGCGGACGCAGGGCCGGCACGTGCGCTCCCCGGACCTCGGCGAACTCCGTGTTCGCGGCGAGCAGTTGCTGCCGGGCCGCGCGCGGGTCGGTCTCCTTGTGGGCCGTCATGTGGGCGGCGACGAGTCCGGCGACGACGGGGGTGGCGAAGGAGGTGCCGCTCCAGTGGGCGAACCCCTCGAACATCACCTGGTCCGGCTTGCCCGTGACGGTCTCCCGCTCCTCCGTCAACACGCCGGTGTGGCGCGGCGACTGGCAGGTGCAGGCGTAGGTGAAGCCGTACCGGCAGGCGTCGTAGGTGGAGTGCTGGTAGACGTACGGCACGGGTGTGCCGAAACCGGTGAGGGAGCTGGTGAGGCGCTCGCCGGGGGCGTAGATCTTCACCCATGGGCCGTGGTTGCTGAAGCAGGCGCCGAACTCGCCGTCGCCGCGCAGCGCGCCGACCGACAGCACGGCGTTCTCGTAGCCGGGCAGGTCGGCGTAGGCGGCGGGCCAGAACGGGGTGGCGCCGGCGTTGTTGCCCGCCGCGGCGATCAACAGGGTTCCCTGATCGCGGAGTTCGCGCATGAAGGCGTCCACGCCGAGCAGTCCGTCGGTGCGGCCGTTGGCGGTGCCGGCGGAGAGGCTGATGATGTCGGGCCAGCCGTTCACGTCGACGGCCTCGAAGAGCTTCTCGCCGAACTCGGACTCCAGGATGGCGCCGGCGTCGTTGAGGGTGTTGCGGGAGGTGATGGTGGTGTTGGGGGCGACGGCTGCGACGAGTCCGGCGATGAACGTGCCGTGGCCGACGTACTGCTGGAGGATCCCGTCGTCGTCGCACTCCTTGATCTGGAGGTCGCCTTCGGTGTGGGCCAGCAGGGGGTAGGAGCGGTAGTCGTGCATGAGGCCGGTGTCGATGACGAGGACGCCGACGGCGGTGTCCGGGTCGTAGGGGGCCTCGGCGGCCGCGGGGTTCGGCGGTTCGGTGGCGGGCACGGGCTCGTCGCCCGGGCAGGCGTTGACCGCGATCGACACGACGTGGTTGCGGCTGATGAGGCGCTGCCCGGTGCGGCCCTCGGTCTCCCTGAGGGAGCGCAGGGCGTTCGCGACGGCGTGGTCGCCGCGCCGGTCGCCCTGGCCGGGGTCGGCGACCTGGATGCGGGTGATGCCGGAGCGGTTGGTCTGCGGGCCCGCGCGGCGCACGTGGTCCTGGTCCAGCTCGGGGACGGCGGTGAAGTGCGCCCGTACGGTGTCCTCGACGACGCGGGCCTCCTCGCCGTCGCGGGCGAGTACGACACCCTTCTCGTAGATGAACTCCGCGGAGTCGTCCGGCCCCATCGCAAGAGGGACGTCCGGCATCGAGCGCTGGACCTGGTCGAACTGCTCGTGGAATCGCTGTGGTGCCATGGCGTGTCCTCCCGATGAGGCGGTGGTTCGTCAATCAGAGTCGCTGACCCGTCACTTGATACAGGTGATGCGCGGGCCGTCTGGGGCTGGCGCGCGTTCGGGTCGGGCGGCAAAACCGGGGCGCGGCCTGTGGGGAGCGTGTCCGGAGCACTACCATCCGTGGAGTGACAGCGGGAAACGACTCGGTTCTCGAACTGCTGCCGATGGTGTTCGCCGCCCCCAACGATGCGTTGGCCGGGGCGGAGCAAGTGCTTGACACCGATCCGTCGCCGTTGCACGCCTCCGTCGCCCACCAGGTGATCGGCATCTGGCAGCGGGACTGGGGCGACATGCGCCTCGCCCTGGACCATCTGCGGCGCGCCCGGGACCTCGCGGCGCGCGCGGACTCGGCCGAGCGGGAGGCGGACGTCCTGGGCACCCTCGGTGTGGCGCTGGTCCACGCGGGCCGCACCCGGCAGGGACTCGACGCGTTCGAGCGGGGTGTCGAGCGCGGGTCGGGCCACACCCGCGCGCGCGTGCTGTACCGCAGGGCCTATGTCTGGTGGGTGCTCGGCCATCACCGGGAGGCGCTGGAGGACGTACGGCGGGCGATTCCCGTACTGCGGCAGGCGGACGACGTCATCTGGACGGCGCGGGCACTGACCCTGCGCGCGACCGTGCACCTGGCGCTCGGCGCGGTGGACCGGGCGGACGCCGACTTCACGGCGGCCGAGGCACTGTGGGACACCACGGGCCAGGAGCACGACAAGGCCGACGCGGTGGAGAGCCGGGGGCTCGCCGCGTTCCGGTCGGGAGACATCCCGGCGGCGCTGCGGCTGCTGGACGAGGCCGAGGAGCGGTACGCCAAGCTCGGCACGCCGACGTTCATGCTGCAGATCCGGCGCTGCGAGGTGTTGATGGCCGCGGGTCTCGCGCCGGAGGCGCTGGCCGAAGCGGACGCGGCGATAGCGGTGCTCGACGGGATCGGCGGGCAGTCCACTCGGAAGGCGGAGTTGCTGCTGGCGGCCGCGCGGGCCGCCCGGCGGGCGGGTGATCCGCACACGGCGATCGCGCGAGCCCATCTGGCGGTGCGGCTGTTCGCGGGGCAGCGGCGCACCTGGTGGGAGACGCACGCGCGGCTGGTGCTGATCGAGGCGCGGGTCGCCGCCGGGCGCAGCTCGGGGCGGCTGGTCGCCGACACGGCGGCGGTGGCGGAGCGGCTCGCCTCCTTCGGGGCACCGGTGGCGCCGGAGGCTTCGCTGCTCGCCGGGCGGATCGCGCTCGACCTGGGCTGGACGACGGACGCGGAGCGGCATCTGGCCGTCGCCGCCCGCAGCAGACACAGCGGGCCGCCGCTGGCGCGGATGACAGGCTGGGCGGCGCAGGCGCTGCGGGCGCAGGCGGCCGGGTCCAGCCGGGGCGTGCTGGAGGCGTGCCGACGGGGCCTGGACGTGCTCGACGACCACCGGATGACGCTCGGCGCCTCGGAGCTCAGGGCCCGGGCCACGGAGCAGGGGGCGGAGCTGGCGGCGCTGGCGCAGCGGGCGTCTCTCGCCGGGGGCGGGCCGCGGCGGCTGCTGGTGTGGAGCGAGCGCTGGCGGGCCACGGTGCTGGCCGCGCCGCCCACGCGGCCGCCGGCCGACCCCTCGCTGCTGAGGGGGCTGACCGCGCTCCGGGAGATCGCGTCCCGCGCGGAGGCCGCCCGGATGGAGGGCCGGCCGGTACCGGCGCTGGAGCGGGAACAGCGGCGTCTGGAGCGGGAGGTGCGGTCGCGGACCCTGCACATGCGTGGTGACGCACCCGGCGACGGCTGCCGGTTCGACGCCGGGCGGCTGTTGGAGCGGCTGGGCGACGGGCGGCTGGTCGAGCTGGCCGTGCTCGACGGTCGGGTCCAGGTGCTGCTGTGCGGGCAGGGGCGGGTACGGCGGTTCGAGGCCGGACTGCTCGCGGAGGCGGAGGCCGAGGCCGAGCATGTGCAGGCCGGGCTGCGCCGCCTCGCGCATCCCGGGGCGGAGGGGCGGCTGCCGCTCGTGGAGGCGGCGGGGCGGCGTCTGGAGGAGTTGCTGCTCGGTCCGGCCGCCGCGCATCTGGGCAGCGGGCCGGTCGTGGTCGTACCGCCGGGGCGGCTGCACCGGGTGCCGTGGGCGCTGCTGCCGTCGCTGCGGGAACGGGTGCTCAGTGTGTCGCCGTCGGCGGGGAGTTGGCTGCGGGCGCGGGAGACGGAGCCGCCGCCGGGTGGCCGGCACGTGCTGGTGCGGGGTCCTGGCCTGGCCACGGGGGGCGCGGAGGTGCCGGAACTGGCGGGCCGCTACGGCACTCCGACGGTCCTGGAGTACGACGACGCACGCGTGCCCCGCGTCCTGGACGAGCTCGACGGGGCCGCGCTGGCCCACATCGCCGCGCACGGCACCTTCCGGGCGGACAGCCCCCTCTTCTCGTCCCTCCGGATGGCCGACGGCCCCCTGATCGTCCACGACTTCGAGCGCCTCGCCCGCAGCCCGTACCGGATCATCCTCTCCTGCTGCGACACCGCCCGCTTCGCCTCGGTGGGCGCCGACGAACTCCTCGGCCTGGTCACCGCGCTGCTCCCGCTGGGCACGGCGGGCGTGGTCGCCAGCACCGCCCCCGTCAACGACGCCGCCGTCGTCCCCCTGATGCTCGCCCTCCACAAGGGCCTCACCACCGGCCAGTCCCTCGCCGAGGCCCTCCGCGACGCCCGCACCACCCTCCCCGAGGACGCGGTCCACCAGGCGACGGGGTGGGCGTTCACGGCGTTCGGGGCGGCGTGAGTCGCCGGGCCGCCGTGGGTCTCAGGCCGACTGCGCGTCCGGCTGTTCCAGCAGCCACGGCAGAGCTCCGCGGTCGCTCCCGCCGAGGCGGGTGTAGGCGCTGTAGAGGTGGTTGCCGACGGTGCGGACGGAGAGGGTGAGGCGTTCGGCGATCTGGCGGTTGGTCAGGCCCGCGGCGGCGAGGGTGACGATCTGTCGTTGGCGGGCGGTGAGTTCGCCGAGGACCAGGCCGGCCAGGGCCGGGGTGCGGGCACCCTGGCAACGGCGGGCGAGGGCGACGGCTCGGGTGCGGGAGGTGCGGGCGGCGGCGGGGTCGCGGTGCGCTCGTACAGCCTGCGCGTGCGCCTCCGCCGCGAAGAGCAGGAAGCCGCGTTCCTCCAGGGCTTCGGCGACGCGGTCCAGGGCGGGGCCGTCCGCGCGGGCGAGCGCCTCGGCGTGCCGAGCGAAGACGCTGCCGGCGGGGAGCCGGTCGAGAGCCCGCTCGGGGGCACCTAGGCGTACGGCGTCGTAGGCGTCGGCGGGGGCTTCGGCTTCGGCGGGGGCTTCAGCTTCAGCTTCTGCTTCGGCGGGGGCTTCAGTTTCGGCTTCTGCTTCGGCTTCGGCTTCGGCGGGGGCTTCAGCTTCTGCTTCAGCTTCGGCTTCGGCGGGGGCTTCAGCTTCTGCTTCGGCCTCGGCGATTCGCTCCGACGTGACCGCGCCGGCCCTCACCGCCTTGCCCTCACCGACGCCGGCCAACTCTCCCACGCCGGCACTCTCCGACCCACCCCCGCCGATCCTCGCCAGTGCCCCCTCGTTGTCGCCCCGTGCGGCTGCCAGCCACACTGCCGCCGGACCTTCCGGGCCTTGCGGGGCTCCGTGCACCGCGGTCGTCTCGCCCGACTGGGCGGTGGCCAGGGTCAGTTCCGTGCGGCACGAGTCGTCGTCCGGCGCCTGGCGTGCCCACGCCGCCGCCTCGCGCAGCTCGCCCCGCAGCCGGGCGAACCGGGCACGTACGGCCGCGTAACCGCGGGGCACGGGCGCGCCCTCCGCCACGAGCCACTCCCCCACGGGGGTCGGGAGCCTACGTACGTCGGCGGCCTCGATGCGGTGTTCCAGCGCGGCCTGTTCGGACTTGAGGGCGAGGTCGCGGTCGTCCGGGGTGCGGGCGAGCCGCCTCGCCCGCAGTCGGCCGGCCGCGGCCCGCAGCACCGGGCCGTGCAGGGGGTGGGCGAGGTGGACGGCTCCGTCGTCGTCGGCGTGGACCAGGCCGTCGGACTCCAGCTGTTCGAGGACGCGGAGGTCGCAGGTGTCGACGTCCAGCGGGAGGGGTTCGGCGAAGGCGAGCCGGTCGAGGGTCTCGCGCTCGTCCGGGTCGGTACGGTCCAGGACCGGCGCGGCGTGTTCCCGTACGGCCGTGGTCAGCGGGACCGGCCCGCGCCACACCTGTTCGCCGGTGTCCAGGACGCGGCTGAGCCGTCCCTGGCCCCGCAGCGCGGCCAGCAGGTGCCGCAGCAGCCGCAGGTCGCCCCGGCACAGGCGGTGCAGCCGGTTCACGGTGAGGGGTTCCACGGGGCCGCCGGCGCCCGCCGTGAGCAGGTCGGCCGTCTCCTCCCGGGGCAGCGGTTCCAGGACGAGGCGCGGCAGCAGCTCACCGGTCCACAGCCGCGACACCGCGCCGGGGGCGGTCGCGCCGTCGGTGGCGACGACGAGCAGGCGGGTGCGCCCGTGCACCGCCAGCTGGTGGACGAGCGCGGCCGAGGCGTCGTCGAGCAGGTGCGCGTCGTCGACCAGCAACAGCCGTACGCCGGAGAGCAGTTGGACGGCACGCGGCAGGGAGACGTCGTCGGGCAGGAGGTGGGCGAACGCGGCGAAGGGGATCTGCCTGGTCTCGGGCGTCCCCGCGACCTTGGCGCAGTCGGCGCCCCGTACGGCCTCCATGGCCAGCCGGGTCTTGCCGCAGCCCGCGGGACCGGTCACCACGATGCCGCTCCGTCCGCCCGCGACGGACCGGCGGAGCAGCTCCACCTCCTCCTCCCGGCCGGTGAACGGCCAGGGCAGCTCCAGCGTCCTTGCGTCCCGCTCGAAAGTCGTCACGGTAACGGGAGTGCGCATACTCACTCCTGATACAGGGCGACTTGAGTAGCCCCCGACTCAGGCGCCCGGCGGCGGCCGACGGCACTGTGGACCCATGACCGGACGCTACTGCTCCCTCGCGCAGCAGCCGGCCCCCGCGTTCGCACCGGGGCTGGCCGCCGAGCGGCTCGGTGCGCTCATCGGGGGACGTCCGATGTGGGTCAACGGCACGGTCCTGCACTACTACTTCTTCGACGGCGACACCGACGACTCCGTCATTCCCGTACCGGGAACCGGCGAGGTCCGGCGGGTGTCGTGGGTCGGCGCCAAGGAGCAGCGGGACGTGGTGCGCGAGTGCTTCAAGGAGTGGCAGGACCTCGGCATCGGGCTCACCTTCGCCGAGGTCGAGGACCGCTCGGAGGCCGAGCTGCGCATCGGGTTCCAACTCGGCGACGGCTCCTGGTCGACCGTCGGCAGGGACGCGCTGCAGGTCGGTCTGAACGAACGCACCATGAACTTCGGCTGGGACCTGACCGCGCCCGGGGAGCGCGGGACGGCCCTGCACGAGATCGGGCACGCGCTCGGCATGCTGCACGAGCACCAGAGCCCGTTCGCCGGGATCCACTGGGACGACGAGGCCGTGTACGCCGATCTGGCGGGCCCGCCGAACTTCTGGAGCCGGGACAAGACGTTCTTCAACATCCTGCGGAAGCTGGATCCGGCGGAGGTCAACGGCTCGGTCTGGGATCCGCTGTCCATCATGGAGTACCCCTTCTCCTCGGGGCTGATCCTGGAGCCGGAACAGTTCCGCGCGGGGGTGCACCCGCCCGGTGCGCTCTCGCCCCTGGACAAGGAGTTCGTGCTCCGCTGGTACCCGCCGGCCGGCCCTTCCCGGCCGCCCGCGCTGGTGCCGTTCCGCTCGGTGCCGCTGCGGCTGGCTCCGGGCGGGCAGGCCGACTTCACCGTCGAGCCGCCTCAGACCCGCGAGTTCACGGTGGGCGCCTTCGGTGAGAGCGACACCGTCGTCGTGGTCTTCGAGGAGAGGGACGGGAAACCCCGCTTCCTCTCCGGGCAGGACGACGGGGGCTCACCGCACAACGCCACGATCAAGGCCCGGCTCGTGAAGGGCCGCCGCTACTTGGTCCGGGTGCGCCTGTACTCCAGCTGGGGGTCGGGCGAGACGGCGGTCATGTGCTGGTGACAGCACGGGCCACCGGCGCCACCCGGACACATGAGCCACCGTCCGGCACCGGGGGAGCGGTCGGGCAGGTCGCCTTCGGGGGAGGGTGACCTGTCCGACCACGCCATGGGTGCCGGTTCCGGGTGCGAACGCAACGTTTCCATCGTGCGAACAGGCGGGCCGACGCGAGGACAGGACCGTTCGGCTGGTGTGAACATGACGGCATGCTCCCGGGAGAGGATCCCGCAGCTCGGCGGGTGTTGATGGTCTGTCTGGCGGCCGGTGTCACCACCCTGCTCGACCAGTCGGTCCTCAACATCGCCATGCCTGCGCTGCGTCAGTCGCTGTCCGCGGGCGCCGCCGACGTGCAGTGGATCGTGTCCGGCTACTCGCTCGCCTTCGGGCTGACCCTGGTGCCCGGTGGCAGCCTCGGTGACGTACGCGGCCGCAAAGGTCTGTTCCTGCTGGGGCTCTCGGTGTTCGTCCTGTGCTCCGTGGCCGCCGCGACAGCCCAGCACGCGGCCGTGGTCGTCGCCGCGCGGTTGGTGCAGGGTGCGGGGGCCGGGTTGGTCAACTCGCAGGTCATCGGCACCCTCCAGGACATCTTCCAGGGACTGGCGCGGGCTCGCGCGCTCGGTCTGTACGCGGTCACGGCCGGGGTCGCCTCGGCGCTGGGTCCCGCGCTCGGAGGGGTGTTGGTCGGGGTGTCCCCGGCGGGACTGGGGTGGCGCCTGCGCCTGCTGCTGAGCACACCTTTCGGGGTGGCCACCCTCTGGTTGGCGACCCGCCGACTGCCACCCGCCCGCCGCGTCGCCGCCCAAGCCCGGCTGGACTTGGGCGGCCTGGCATGCGTGGCCGCGCTGACACTCTCCCTGATGCTGCCGTTCATCCGCCCGCCGGGCAGCCACAAGGAAGCGGCCCTGTGGGCCGCCGCCGCACTGGCGTCGGCCGGTCTGCTGGTGGTGGGGCAACGGCGGCGAGGACACACGGGTGGGACTGCGGTGGTACGTCCGACCGAGCGGCACACCCAGAAGGACCGGGCGCCGGTGGAGCGGCGGACGGGTCGGCCCGACCGGGACAAGCAGGCCCCGACGCGGGCGCAGGCGGGTCCGCGGGACCGGGACGAGCAGGCGTCGACACAGCAGCAGGCGTCGGTCCGTCGGGCTCCGCTGGTGCATCCGGCGTTGGTGCGGTCGGGGGCGTACGCGCTGGGGACGGGGGTGGCGATGGCTCAGTTCGGTGCCACGATGGCCGCGGGCCTGGTGCTGGCGCTGTTCCTGCAGAGCGGGCTCGGGCTGCCGGCGCCGGCCGCGGCGGCCGTGACCCTGCCGGCGGCGGTCGGGATGATGGTGGCGTCGGCCGTGGCCTGGCGGGTGATGCGGCGGCTGGGCACGCACACGGTGACGCTGGGCGTCGGGCTCGGCATCCTCGCCCTGGTGGCGGAGGCCCTCGCCGCGGTGTCCCTGCCGCGGGCCTCGCTGCCCTACGTGCTGGCCGGGATGCAGTTGTGCACCGGTGCAGCGTCCGGTCTGACCGTCTCCCCCAACCAGGCGCGGGTCCTGCAGCACGCTCCCGCCGAGGCGGCCGGGGTGGCCGGCGGCATCCTGCAGATGGCCCAGCGGGTCGCCGCGGCTGTCTGCCTGAGTGCCGTCTCCGGGATCTACCTCCGAGGCGTGGCCGCCACGACGGACACGCCTCGGACCGCCTTCGCGCAGGCCTGCCTCGTATGCGCCGGCGTCCTGACGGCAGCGCTCGTCCTGTGCCTGATCCGATCCCGGGAAACCCCGCACGTCCAGACGGTTCAGCCACCCGACTCCAGTGGCCGGCCGGGGTCCTTGGACCACTCCTCCAGGGAACCGTCGTAGACGGACACGTCCTCACGGCCCAGCAGAGTCAGGGTCGGGGCCGTGCCCGCTGCGGAGATGCCGCCGCCGCAGTAGAGGACGACGGGTGAGTCGGTGGGGGCCGCTCCTCCGAGGACGGGGTGGACGCGGGTGGCGAGTTCGGCGCGGGGGAGGACGCGGCCCTCGGGGTTCAGGAGGTCGCGGCCCGGGAGGCTGCGGCTGCCGGGGATGTGGCCGCGGCGGGTGTAGCGGGTGGGGGCGGTGCCGTCGTAGCCGCCGGTGGGCAGGGCGCAGACGATTGGTTCGCCGGCGCGGTCGGCCGCCGCCTCCTCGACCGGGTGGCGGCGGCCGTCGGGGTCGTCAGGAGGTCGTCCGCAGTGGCTCCACTCCGATGACCTTGCGGTAGACGCGGGCGCCGTCGCCGTAGTCGTCCACGGCGTAGTGCCAGGTCGCCTGGTTGTCCCAGAGGACGAAGTCGCCGGGGCGCCAGCCGAAGCGGATGGTGTAGTTCGGCGAGGAGGCGTGCCGGAGCAGGTGGTCGAGCAGGGCGGTGCCCTCCTGCGGGGTGACGCCGGTGAGTCCCCTGGCCGAGGTGCTGATGAAGAGGCCCTTGCGTCCGGTGAGGGGGTGTTCGAGGACGACCGGGTGCTCGACGGTGTCGCCGGGCGCGTTCTTCCTGCTGCCCTGGGCGTAGTTCTCCGCGTTGCCGTCGTAGACCGCCTTGACCGACCCGAGCAGCTCCTTGAAGGGCTCGGACAGGTCGTCGTAAGCCGCCTGGAGGTCCGCCCACAGGGTGTGGCCGCCGAGTTCGGGCACCTCCTGGTAGGTGAGGGACTCGATGGCGAAGACCGGGGTGCGCCACAGTCCGCCGATGTGCCAGGTGCTGGCCTTTCCGGTCTGGGCGACGTTGTACGGGTAGACCAGCGGGTTGTCGGGGTGGCGCAGTGCGGTGGGGTGGTCGAAGGGCTCGGCGAAGATCCGTACGGCTTCCACGTGTTGATCGGGCGTCAGGTGCTGGCCGCGGAAGACCAGCACCTTGTGCTCCGCGAAGGCGCGGCGCAGGGTGTCCGCAGTGGGGTCGTCGACGGGGCGGGTCAGGTCGACGCCGGTGATCTCGGCGCCGAAGCGGGGGCCTGCTCGGTGGACGACGGGGCCGGCTTGCTTGCTCGCGACGGTGGTCATGCCCATCTCCTCAAGGTCGTGCAGGGGCAGGGCACACGGCTCGCGTGGCGGGAGGAGTCGCCGAGGACTCGGAACTCCGCACGGAACCGGTGCGGGCGGAGGGACTCAGGCGCGTCGACAGCTCGCCGTGGGCATGAGCCTCACGTGCGGGGTTCGGAACAGCGCCGGGGTGGTCACTCCACCACGGTAGGCAGACGGTTCGCCCTACGGCCAGATTCACGCCATTGCACTCGTGTGAACAGTCCGCCGCCGGGCGGCCGCGGTCCGGCACGATGGCCCCATGCTCGTCGCACTCGGCGGTCTGCCCGCCACCGGCAAGACCACGCTCGCCCGTCTCCTGGCCGCCCGGATCGGCGCGGTCCATCTGCGCGTGGACACCATCGAGCAGGCCCTCGTTCGCTCCGGCCTGGCCCGGCATCACGTCGGGGCGGCGGGTTACGTCGTGGGATACGCCCTGGCCGAGGAGCATCTGCGTCAGGGGCTGTTGGTGGTCGCGGAGTCGGTGAACCCGTTGGCCGTCACGCGGGACGCCTGGCGCGACACGGCCGTGCGGGCGGGTGTGCCGTGGGTCGAGGCGGAGGTGATCTGCTCGGATCCCGTCGAGCACCGGCGCCGCGTGACGTCCCGCTCGGTCGACATCCCGGACCTGCCGTTGCCCGACTGGGAGCAGGTGGTGGGCCGGGAGTACGAGTCGTGGGACCGGGACCACCTCGTCGTCGAAACGGCGGGGCGGACGCCGGAGGAGTCGCTGCACGTGCTGCTGCGGGGCGTTTCGACAAGAAGGGACACCACATGATCACTGGCTATGTCATCGGCGAAAGCCTGCGTCCGGGCGCCGAGTTCGCGCCGCCCGGGCTGCGGTTGCGCAGGGTCGCGCGACTCGACCTCGCGGGGAGCGCGACCGAGGCGCAGCCCCAGCAGTGGACGCTCGTCGAGTGGGAGGTGGACGGCGAGGACATCGACGGGATCGCGGACGCGCTCGCCGGTGCGCTGGAGCCGGAGAACGGGTGGTACGCCGACTTCACCGCCGGGGACGAGCGGGTCGTCGTCTTCGCCGGGAAGGTGTTCCGCCATCGGCGCGGCGACGAGGCGGGCCGCGCCGAGGCGATCGCGTACGGACGTTCGGTGGGGACGCCCGAGCATCAGCTCGACTGGACGGAGTGACCCCGGCGGCGCCACTCCTCGGCGAGCAGTGCGTAGGAGCGGACCCGGTCGGCGTGGTCGTGGGTGATGGTGGTGATGAGCAACTCGTCGGCGCCCGTGGCCTCCTGGAGTTGTTCCAGGCCGTCCGCGACCCGGGTCGGTGAGCCCACGAACTGGGTGTCGAGGCGATCCTGCACGAGGGCCCGGTCCCCGTCGGTCCAGGGGTGGGCGCGGGCCTCCTCCGGGGTCGGGTATTCGATGGCGCCCTCGGCGGTACGGATGCTGCGCACCCAGGGGCCGTAGCCGGTGGCGAGTTCGCGGGCGGTGTCGTCGTCCTCGGCGACGACGACGTCCGCGGAGACGCTGACGTACGGCTTGTCGAGGAACTCGGAGGGCTGGAAGAAGGCCCGGTAGCCGTCCACCGCCTCCAGGACCGTGGCCGGGCTGACGTGGTAGTTCGCGGCGAACCGCAGGCCCCGGGCGCCCGCGGTCTCGGCGCTCACGCCACCGCTGCTGCCGAGGATCCACACCTCGACCTCGGCGCCCTCACCGGGCACGACGTGCGCCTCGACGCCCTCCGGGGAGCGGTAGGTGCCGGCCAGCAGGGCGAGGACGTCGTCGATCTGCTCCGTGTAGTCCTGCGACTCGGCGCCGGGCAGCAGGAGCAGCCTGCGTTGCAGCGCGATGCGGGGTGAGCCGAGGAGCTGCTCGAAGGAGAAGCGGGGCGGGATCAGCAGCCCGTTCGGGGCTCGGCCTTCGACGACCGGCGTGGCCGTCCCCGGCGGGGCCGTCCGCTCTCCCCGCGGTCGGCCGCCCGAGCGGCCCAGGCCCAGGTCGAGGCGGCCCGGGTGCAGCGCGTCGACGAGGCCGAACTCCTCGACCGCGGACAGCGCGGTGCGGTGTCCGAGCTGTACGGCGCCGGAGCCGAGCCGGATGGTGGAGGTGGAGGCGGCGGTCAGGGCGAGGACGACCGCCGGGGACGTCCCCGCCACGCCGGGGTTGAGGTGGTGCTCGGCGAACCAGAAGCGGGTATAGCCGAGGCGTTCGGCCTGCTGGGCGAGGTCGATGGAGTTGCGCAGGGCCTGCGCGGCCGTCGAACCGGAGGAGATGGGGACCAGGTCGAGGACGCCCAGTGCGATGTCAGACACGGACGGGCTCCTCGGTGACGGGTGGGTCCGCGAGTACCGGCCCCCAGGCGAACGGCGGGTCCGGTATCTCGCGTCGCAGCACCGGGGCGACCGCGGACTGGAACAGCTCCAGCGAGTCCCGGTGCTGGGTGTCGGTGAGGCCGCTCGCGTCGGCGTGCAGGTGGACCACGGTGTGGCCGAACTGTTCGTGGTAGCGGTGCACCTTCTCGATGACCTGCTGCGGGCTGCCGATCAGGGCGGAGCTGCGCTCGACGAAGTCCTCCAGGGTGGGGAAGACCGGCTCCAGGCCCAGTCTCTTCTGGAAGGCCAGGTGCCCCTCGAACACCGGCCGGTACGCGGTCAGCGCCTCCTGTGTGGTGCGGGCGACGTACACGCCCGCCGTGCCCGCGCCGATCGCGATGTCCGCCGGGTCGTGGCCGTAGTGTTCCCAGCGTTCGCGGTAGTGGCGGATGAGCTCGGCGTACGGCTCGATGGGGTTGGTGACATTCGCCGAGAAGAGGGGGTCGCCGTAGCGGGCGGCCAGGTCGACGGACTCCTTGCTGGTGGCGCTGCCGTGCCAGACCCGGATCGGCTGCTGGAGCGGCCTCGGCCACACCTCGGCGTCCGTGAGCGGGGGGCGGAAGCGGGTGTCGGCGGTGACCTTGTCCTGCCGCCAGATCTGCCGGAACACCTCGTAGCTCTCGGCGTTGCGCTCCCACTGGTCGTCGGGGGTGACGTGGAACAGGTCGCGCTGGGCGGCGCCGTTGCCCTTGCCGATGATCAGCTCCAGGCGGCCGCCTGAGAGGTGGTCGAGGGTGGCGTAGTCCTCGTGGGCGCGGACCGGGTCGAGCAGACTGAGCGTGGTCACGGCGGTGAAGAGCCGGATGCGTTTCGTCAGTGCGGCGACGTGGCTGAGGACGACGGGCGGGGAGGAGGAGATGAACGGGCGCTCGTGCCGCTCCCCCACGCCGAAGCCGTCGAAGCCCAGCTCCTCGGCGAGCAGGGCGTTGTCGAGGACCTCGCGGAAGCGCTCGTTCGTCGGTTTCCGCACGCCGGTGACCGGGTCGGGGGCGTGCACGATCAGGGTGATCGCCAGGAACTTCACGACGCGGCCCGCTCGTCGCGGACGTCGTCGGGGTGCGCGAGGCCGAGGTGGTCGCGCAGGGTGGTGCCCTCGTACTCCGTGCGGAAGACGCCCTGTTCCTGCAGCAGCGGGACGACCTTGTCGGCGAACTCGTCGAGGCCGCCCGGGGTGATGTGCGGGACGAGGATGAAGCCGTCGCTCGCGTCGGCCTGGACGTACTCGTTGATGGTTTTGGCGACGGTGGTCGGGGAGCCGATGAAGTTCTGGCGGTTGCCGGTCTCGATGACCAGGTCGCGGATGGACCAGTTGTTGGCGGCGGCCAGCTCCCGCCATTCACGGGCGGTGGCCAGCGGGTCGCGGTACATGCGGACCTGTGCACGGCCGCGGGAGACGGTGTGCTCGCCGGGCAGCGGGTCGACGTCCGGGAGCGGTCCGTCCGGGTCGTACCCGGAGAGGTCCCGGTTCCACACCCACTCCAGGTGCTTGAGGGCTGTTGCCCCGCTGACCTGCTGGCGGCGCACCTCGTGGGCGATCTCCTCCGCCTCGGCGTCGGTGTCGCCGAGGACGAAGCTCGCGGCGGGCAGGATGAGCAACTGGTCGTTTCGGCGGCCGTACTTGGCGAGGCGGGACTTCACGTCCTTGTAGAAGGCCTGGCCGGTGTCGAGGGCGGCGTACCGGCTGAAGATGGCGTCGGCGCTGTGGGCGGCGAACTCGCGGCCCTCGTCGGAGTCGCCGGCCTGGAAGATCACCGGGCGGCCCTGGGGGCTGCGGGGGACGTTGAACCGGCCGTGGATGTCGAAGTGCTGTCCCTGGTGGACGAAGGCGCCGGCCTTGGCGTCGCTCAGGAAGGTGCCGGTGGCCTGGTCGGCCACGATCTCGTCGCCCCGCCAGGAGTCGAACAGTTCGTGGACGGTGGCCAGGAACTCCTTGGCGCGGGAGTACCGCTCGTCCTGCGGGAGGAAGCCGCCGCGGCGGAAGTTCTCGCCGGTGAAGGCGTCCCAGGAGGTGACCACGTTCCACGCGGAGCGGCCGCCGGAGAGATGGTCGAGGCTGGCGAACTGGCGGGCCACCTCGTAGGGCTCGTTGAAGGTGGAGTTGATGGTGCCGGTCAGGCCGAGGTGCTCGGTGACGGCGGCGAGCGCGGTGAGGACGGTGAAGGTGTCGGGGCGGCCGACGACGTCCAGGTCGTAGATCTTGCCGCCTTGTTCGCGGAGCCTGAGCCCCTCGGCGAGGAACAGGAAATCGAACTTGGCGCGTTCGGCGGTCTTCGCGAAGTGCACGAAGGAGCTGAACTCTATGTGGCTGCCGGCCTTCGGGTCGCTCCACACCGTGGTGTTGTTGACGCCGGGGAAGTGCGCGGCCAGGTGGATCTGCTTCAGGGGCTTGCTCATGGTCGGTGACGTCCCTCCGGCTCAGGCGGCGGCGTAGCGGTTGGTGGGGCGGGGCAGGCCCAGCAGCCCGCGCAGGGTGTCGGCCTCGTACGTGCGGCGGAAGGCGTCGCGCCGCTGGAGTTCGGGAACCAGGCCGCGGGTGATCGCCGGCAGGTCGTGGCCGGCGACGGCCGGACGCAACCGGAACCCGGTCAGGCCGGCCGCCTGGAACTCCTGGAGCAGGTCGGCGAGTTGGGCCGGTGTGCCGGTGAAGATGCGGGCATCGCTGGTGTACGGCTCTCCGGCGAGGGCGTCGAGGCGGTCCTTGCGGGCCGCGGCCTCGGCGGGGTCGTCGTCGAGGAAGACCACCAGGTCGCCGAAGACGTGCAGCGTCTCGCCCGCGCGGCCGGCCGTCTCCTGCTCGGCGCGGATCTCCCCGACGATCGCGCGGGCCTGGTCGGTGTCGTGCGGGGTGATGTAACCGACGTCGGCCGCGCGGGCCACCAGGCGGTAGGGGATGGTGTCGTGGGCGAGGGCGGTGACGAGCGGCTGGCCCTGCGGCGGGCGAGGGGTGATGGAAGGGCCCTTGACGCTGAAGTGGCTGCCCTGGAAGTCGATGTAGTGCAGCTTGTCGCGGTCGATGAAGCGGCCGGTGGCGGCGTCGCGGATCTCCGCGTCGTCCTCCCAGCTGTCCCAGAGGCGGCGTACGACCTCCACGTAGTCGGCGGCCTCGTCGAAGAGGTCGCTCACCACGGCCGGCGCGTCGGGGCTGTCGTAGGCCTCGATACGCGGGATCGTACGCCGGCCGAAGTGGGCGGCCTCGTGGGGGCGGGCGCTGATCTGCACGCGCAGGCCGGCGCGGCCGGTGCTGACGTAGTCGAGGGTGGCGACCGCCTTGGAGATGTGGAACGGCTCGGTGTGGGTGGCGATGGCGGTCGGCACAAGGCCGATGTGGTGGGTGAGCGGGGCGACACGGGAGGCGATCAGGACGGCGTCGAGACGGCCGCGCACCTGGTCGGTGCGGTCGTCGGGGTCCAGGAAGTGGGAGGACTGCGGGCCGAGGCCGTCCTCGATGGTCACGAAGTCGATCAGGCCGCGCTCGGCCTCCGTGACCAGGTCGGTCCAGTATCCGGCGGTGAACAGGTCCCTGGGGCGGGCCGCCGGGTCGTGCCAGGAGGCGGGGTGCCAGCCGGTGCCGTCGAGGGCGACGGCGAGGTGCAGGAGAGAAGGGTGGGTCGAGGACACGAGGGGGTGCCTTCCTGGAGGTCCGTCCGTACGAGAATCACCGGCCCCGGAGACGTCACGGGCACACGGTGTTGAGCAACGGGTCAGGAGCAACAGAGCGCGCCGGCCACGCGCTGGAGGTCTATGTGGGGCCGGGAGTGGAGGTGGACGGCGTGGGATGTCCGGGTCACGTCCGCCACCTCCTTCTGGTCGCGCGGGTCGGCGCGTCACACATCTCGTCGTCAGTCACAACGCCCGGGCCTCGCCGCGTGTTCCCCGTGCCGGAGTGCGGACTTGGAGGATGGTGGAGCGGCGGCGCAGGGTGAAGCCGAGCGACTCGTACAGCCGGATCGCCGGGGTGTTGTCCGCGGCGGCGTGCAGGAACGGGGTGTCGCCGCGGGCTCGGATGCCCGCGGCGGCCGCGCGCACCAACCGGGTCGCCAGGCCCTTGCCCCGGTGGTCCGGGTCGGTGCAGACGGCGCTGATCTCCGTCCAGCCGGGCAGCCGCAGCCGCTCCCCCGCCATGGCGATCAGCCGCCCCCGGTGGCGGATGCCGAGGTAGGTGCCGAGTGCGACCGTCCGCTTCAGGAACGGGCCCGGCCTGGTGCGGGCGACGAGGTCGAGGATCTCGGGGACGTCGTCGGGCCCGAGGAGGACCGCCTCCGGGGCGTGCTCGGCCCGCAGCGCGGTGTCGACGAGTTGGACGCCCTCCCCGCCGCCGACGATCTCCCAGCCGTCGGGAACCCGGCCGACCGGCTTGAGGCGTACGGCGGTCCCCGGGCCGACGAGCGTGCGCAGGTCGGCCCAGGCGGCCGGGGCCTCCGGATCGGCGAGGGCGGCGAAGGCGTACACGTCGGCCGGATAGCGGGCGGCGCGGCCCACGCGCTCGGCGAGGTGGGCGTGTGGGCCGCTCAGCGCGTGCCAGACGGCGTTGTCCAGGGGGTGCGCGCCAGTGCGCGACGCGACACCCCCTCGGTGGACGTCGGTCGTCACGAGTTGTCCAGCGGCAGCCCGGGCGGGTTGACCTCGGACTTGGCGACGGCCTCGTTGGAGAGATTCCAGGCCTTGAGCCACTTGGCGTACTGACCGTGCTCGATCAGGTAGTTGATGGCGTCGGCGAGGGGCTTGGCAAGGCCGCTGTCCTTCTTGGCGGTGGCCGCGATCAGGCCCTGGAGGGTCTCCCCGGCGCCGGAGAACTGACCCGCGATCCGGGTCGCCTGGGGCGTGTCGGCGGTCTTCGCCGCGTGGTAGGCGAGATTCGGGTTGGGACCGAAGTACGCGTCGATCTTGCCGCTGCTCAGCGCCAGGTAGATGCTGTTGCTCTCCTGGAAGTACTTGACGGTGAGGGGCTTCTTGCCCTCCTTGGCCAGCTTCGCCTTCCACTCCAGGAGGAGCTTCTCCTGGTTGGTGCCGTTGCCGACGGAGACCGTCTTGCCTGCGAGGCTCTCGTAGTTGCCGTCGAAGTTCCAGGTGTTGTCCTTCTTCACCTCGAAGGCGAGGTCGTCCTTCCGGTAGGAGGCGAACTCGTACTTCTTCTTGCGTTCCTCGGTGTCGGTGACGTTGGAGAGGGCCACGTCGACCTTTCCGCTGTCGAGCCCGATGAACAGGTTCTCCCAGGTCGAGCGGCGCACTTCGGGCTTGAGACCGAAGACGGCGGCCACCAGTCGGCCGAGGTCGGGCTCGGAGCCCGTGATCGTCTTCTGGTCGCTGCCCACGAAGCCGAGCGGCGGGCTGCCGGACGGCAGCGTGCCGGATCCGATCACCAGCTTGCCGCTCTTCTTGAGGGCGTCGGGCAGTTCGGCGCTGATGGACTTCACCTCGGAGACCTTCAGGGGGGTCTCCTTCGCGGCGCCGTTGGACAGCTGACCCACGGTGACGGTGCCGGCGATGTCGGTCTTGGTGGCGGCGTCGCTGTCGCCTCCGCAGGCGGTGAGCCCGGTGGCGAGGGCGGCGACGGCGGTCGCCGTGGTGATGCCGCGTATCAGGCTGCGTCGGGAGATCTGGGTGGGCATGACTGTCCTTGTCGGTCAGAAGGGTGTGCTGAGGGTGGCGTGGGGGAGGCTGTGGGTGCCCGGCGGCGGCCGGGTCAGAGGACCTTGCTGAGGAAGTCCCTGGTCCGCTCGTGCCGAGGCTTGTCCAGGACCTCGGAGGGCGGGCCCTGTTCGACGATCTTGCCGCCGTCGATGAAGACGACCCGGTCGGCGATCTCACGGGCGAACCCGACCTCGTGGGTGACGATCACCAAGGTGGTACCGCTCCTCGCCAGGTCCTTGATGACGGCGAGGACCTCGCCCACGAGTTCGGGGTCGAGGGCGGAGGTGGGCTCGTCGAAGAGGATGAGCCCCGGGCGCAGGGCCAGGGCGCGGGCGATGGCCACCCGCTGCTGTTGGCCGCCCGACAACTGCCGGGGGTAGGCGTCGGCCTTGTCGGCCAGGCCGACCTGGCCGAGAAGTTCGCGGGCGAGCTTCAGGGCCACCGCCTTGCCGAGCTTCCCCGTGGCCACCGGGGCGGCCGCCACGTTGTCGAGGACGGTCAGGTGCGGGAAGAGATTGAAGTTCTGGAAGACGAAGCCGATACGGCTGCGCTGGGTGAGGATGGCCCGCTCGCTCAGCTCCCGCAGCCGGTCACCGTTGCGGCGTACGCCGATCAGCTCGCCGTTGACGCTGACGTAGCCGCGTTCGGGCTTCTCCAGGTGGTTGATGACCCGCAGCAGGGTGGACTTGCCGGACCCGGACGGGCCGAGGATCACCGTGACCTCGCCGGGCCGCACGGTCAGGTCGACGCCGTCCAGCACCCGGTGGGCGCCGTACCACTTGTGCACGTCGTGCACCTCGACGGCGGCGGGCGTGGCCTCGACGGTGGTGAGCGTTTCGGCGGTCATACGGCGGCCTCCCTGCGCAGGCGCTCACGCACGTCGCGCAGGCCGGTGCGGAGCTTCTGGAGCGGGGTCGGCGGCAGGGAGCGGGTGGCGCCCCGGGCGTAGTACCGCTCGACGTAGAACTGGATGACGGAGACGACGCTGGTCAGGATCAGGTACCAGACGGTGACGACGAGCAGCAGCGGCACGATGTCGCCGGGGTAGGTGGCGCCCATGGTCTGAGCGGTGCCGAACAGGTCGAGCAGCGAGACGTAGAAGACCAGCGAGGTGCTCTTGATGAGGCCGATCAGCTGGTTGACGTAGTTCGGGGTGATCGACCGCAGGGCCTGTGGGAAGACGATCCTGCGGAACTGGTAGCCCTTGGGCAGGCCGAGGGCGGAGGCCGCCTCGTGCTGGCCCTGGTCGACGGAGAGGATGCCGCCGCGGACCACTTCGGCCGCGTACGCCGCCTCGTTGAGGCTGAGGCCGATGACGGCGACGGCCATGTCGGTGGCGAGCCGTGACTCGTCGAAGGTGAAGAAGGCGGGCCCGAAGGGGACTCCGACGCTCAGCGTCTTGTACAGGGCGCTGAAGTTGTAGAGGAAGAGCAGCACCACGATCAGCGGTGTGGAGCGCAGCGCCCATACGTAGGTCCAGCTGACCGCGCGCAGGACCGGACTCTTCGAGAGCCTGGCCAGCGCGAGCAGGATGCCGCCGAGCAGGCCCAACACCGCGCTGTAGGCGGCGACTTCGAGCGTGATGAGCAGCCCGTCGAGGATGGTCGGCCGCAGGAACCAGTAGCCGAAGCGGTCCCACTGGTAGAAGGGGTTGGAGATCAGGCCATGGACGAACTGCGCGACCAGGACCAGCACGACCGCGGTGGCGATCCAGCGGCCCGGCTTGCGCAGCGGCTGAACTCGCTGAGCGGTGAGCTTTTTTGACGGCATGTCAGTGGACGGCGGCGGTGCCTCGGCGAGGGACACGGCGGCGCCTGGGGATTCACTCATGGCGGGCTCCGGCAAAGTCGGACGCCCCGGGAGGCGGTGGGTCCCGAGCTGCTACGGCC
The DNA here is from genome assembly GCF_042888465.1 of Streptomyces sp. NPDC002888. Classification (NCBI taxonomy): domain Bacteria; kingdom Bacillati; phylum Actinomycetota; class Actinomycetes; order Kitasatosporales; family Streptomycetaceae; genus Streptomyces; species Streptomyces sp. NPDC002888. The sequence goes on from NZ_JBIAPU010000034.1 coordinate 129,667, forward strand.
GTAGGAGAAAGCGGGTGAATCCGCTCTGTGGCACGGAGCGAGGCACGGGAATGCACGGAACCGGGGGCTCTACAGGGGGAAACGACACACCGCGAAGGCGGTGTTGTGCGGGGTGCGGGGCGGGAAGGTGACGTCAGCCCCGCGAGCGGGCACAGCCCGGTGCCGTACAGAGTGCGCTGTTGACGCGCAGCAGATCGACGGCGCGGTCGGCGACGAGGGGGTACGACAATACGCAGCTCTGGGAGCGGCGGGTCGCCGTCCTGGGAGCTGCGTACATGTCGTCACCGTCACTGTTCCGGCCCGGTGGGCCTTCGCGCCATCTGCGCCGCAAGTAAGACAGTTGGCCGATCGAATGTCAACGTCGGTCCACTTTTTGGAACGACTCAGAGACGGTTGACCTGCGGCGGAGTACCTTCACCGCCTGCCGCATGGGTGACCCAGTCCAGGATCTGGACAGCTGATCCGGCGGCTTCCAGACCCCGGCACTGGGCCTGGTGACGGCGGGCGATGCCGTCGAGGTCGAGGTGTGCGCCGAAGGCCGGACGGGCGGCGAGCCGGCGGGCGTAGGCCCATACGGCGGGATGGTCGGCGATGCGGTGCACCGCGGCGGCGTCCAGGTGGTGGCGGTGCACGGTGTCGAGTTCGACCAGGGCGACCCACAACTCGACGTCGGCGGCGGTGATCTGATCGCTGATCAGGTACGCGTAGCCGGTGAGGCTGCGCTCCAGCGTGTCCAGGGTGGTGACCAGCGTGTCGAGCGCGGCGGCGCGTTCCGCCGGCTCGGTGCCGGGCGCTCCGGCGCGCTGTGCGGCCTGCTCGATGCCTTCCCCGCACAGCCGCTCGACGGCCTCGATCTCCGACTCGGAGCCACACGGGTACAGCGCGGGGCGGCCGCCGCCGAAGCCGCGGGCCAGGTCACGGGTGATGTCGGGGGCGTGGGTGCTGACGATCCGTCCGGACCAGTCGTCGCTGAGCACCGGGCCGAGGGCCGCTCCGGTGTAGCGGTGCGCGCTGGCGTCGTAGAGCGGACGCAGTGCGTAGTGGCCCCCGTCGGGACAGTCGGGGACCGCGGGCAGAGGGGTCACCGGACAGGCCGCGTCGAGGCCGAGGAGGCTGTGGGTGACGGCGATGCGCAGACCGGGAGCGGTGGCGGGCGACAGGTGGAGGCGGTAGCGGCGCGGCACGGCGTAGTGGCCGCTGCGTGCGTCCCGGCCGATCCGGCCCCGGAAGGCGGGGGCGGACTGCTGGGACGGGTGGGCGGCCAGCGGTGTGACGGACATGACTCTCCCCGGAGGCGGGCGCGCGGACGTACGCGCGGCGGAAGCGACGTCGAGCAGGGGCGCAGGGGGCGTGGTGCGGTTAGCCCCGGGGGCTGATCGCGCTGCATACGCGCTGCAGGTCGATGTGACGGCGGGAGGTCAGAAGAGGGGTCGGGCCCGGCGTACGGCTCACTCGGCTGGTGACCGGCTCACAGCGCCCCATACTTCCCTACCTTTTCACTAGGATTCCATGTCCGAGTGTCGATCCGCCTCCGCCCGCAGTCAAGAGGGTGTCCATCAGGTGACCGCGAAGGCCCTGGGCGGGAGTCTCCCGGCCGGGGCCCGTGGTCGGACGGTTCTGCCGGCGTTCGCCTGGGGGAGCGGGATCACCACCGTCCTCTCCCTGGTGATGAGTGCGCATGGCCCGGCTGACGGAGGGGGAAGCAAAGATGCGGGTGAACAACGCCCTCGACGCCGACGAAGTCGCCGAGGACCACGTCTCACGAGGACTGACGAACTGTCGGACGACCGGAAGGCCCCGCATGGTCGAGCTGGACTTGGAGGACGGCCTGGCCGTCGTCACGATCGACCGACCACCCGCACGCAACGCCATCGGCCTCGACACGATGGCGGACCTGGAGACGGCCCTGGACGCGGCCGAGGCCGAGCGGGCGCCCCGCGCTGCCGCCGCCCGGCTGTGGGGGTCCGAGGAACACTGGGAAGCGGCGGAGAAGGTGATGACCCGTGGCAAGTGAAGTCCACGTCGAGGAAGGCCCGTTCGGGCCGGAAGTCCGTCCCGGAGGCACCCGGGTGGAGCAGACGGTGCTGTACCTGCACGGGGACCCACGGCTCGCGGGCAGCCCGCAGGACGCGCTGCCCACCGCCCGCGAACTCGCCCGCGCCACCGGGTACGCCGTGCTGTGCGCCCGCTACCGGCAGCGTTTCCCCGAGGCGTTGGAGGACGTGTACGCCGCCTGGGAGCACTGTCGGGGCCGGGGCCCGGCCGCGGTGGCCGGGGAACGGCTCGGCGGCGCGCTCGCGGCCGGCCTGCTGCTGCGTCTGCGCGACGAGGGCGCGCCGCCGCCGTCCTGCGCGGTGCTCACCTCCCCGCTCCTCGACTTCACCCTGGACGCCCCGAGCCTCCTGCTCAACGCGGCCGCCGACCGCACCGTCGACGCGGAGACCCTGCCGGTGCGCGCGGCCGCCTACGCGGGGGTGACCGAGCCCAGGAACCCCCTCCTGAGCCCCCTGCACGGCAACCTCCACGGCCTGCCCCCGCTGCAACTCCACGCGGCGGGCACGGAGGTGCTCCTGGACGACGCCCTGTCGTTCGCGACGCGGGCGGCGCACTCGGGGGTGGCGGTGGATCTGCGGATCTACGAGGATGCGGCGGCGCAGGGGATACGACAGGTGGGGGCGATGTCGGAGTTCCTGCGCGCTTGGAGCGGGACTTCACAGCACCGGTCGGCAGTGTTCAGCCCGTCCGGCGTGTGAGGACGAGGCGGCGTTCGGGCTGAAGGGGGTCTGGGGGCGGCAGCCCCCAGCACCTCGCCTCGCCTGTCACGCCCAACCCGCAGTCGGCATACGGCCGTGGCGGCCGCGGGGGGGGGGGGGGGGGGGGGGGCGGGGGGGGCGGGGGGGGCGGGGGGGGGGGGGGGGGGCGCGGGGGCGGGGGGCGGGGGGGGGGGGGCCGCCGGCTGGGGTTGGGGCTGCTGTGCCGCCGGTGCCGGGCGCTGCTCGGCCGGG
>NZ_JBIAPU010000035.1:0-131940 GCF_042888465.1 Streptomyces sp. NPDC002888
CAGGTCAAACACCGAACCAAAGTGTCCTCCATGAACTCTAAGCAGTGCACTTCAAGGCCATGTTCATGTCGTAACTAGAGAGAGGACTGACAGGTCGAAGGTGGGGTTCTCGACGTGGGTGGACGCGCCGAGGCCGACGGTCAGGCCGTTGGCTCCGGCGGCGAAGGCCATGTTCACGTCGATGCCGACCAGGTGCCGCAGGGTGCACTCGGCATCCGTCATCGGCCGCGCCCAGTCGTACGCCTCCTCGAACAGCTTCTCGCCGGGGCCGCGGACGTGGAAGCGCGGCAGATCCGCCAGGAGCGGGTGCCCGTCGGGGGCCTCGCACGGCGCGCAGTCCACCGTGTCCTTGCCCAGGCTGCCGGGGTTGTGCTCGGAGTGCCGGCGGCCTTCGGCGTCCGGCTCGGACGCACGGGTCGGCGGGTGCAGCGCGGTCATCAGCTCCAGGCCGGTCACGGCGGTCGAACCGCGCGGCGTCATCACCCGCGACGCGTACACGCCCAGCACCCGGGCGAGCTCCGCCGGAGGAAGCCGGGCGGCCTCGCCCCAGTGCCGGGAGTCCAGCGCGTTCCACGACGGGATGCACAGCTGCACGCACTGGCGGTCCGAACCCTGCGCGGGGCGGTAGATCCGCGCCCACGGCCCGAACCCGCGCTTGGTCAGCTTCCACTCCGCGCGGACCAACTGCTTGACGACCTTGTGGCCCTCCGGAATTCGCCCGGCGAGCCGCTCCTCCTGCGTGAGGGCGACCGGCAGGCCGTAACGCTTCAACGCGGCCTCGGTGAGCACCAGCAATGGGTCGGCGTCCTTGCCCGGACCGGACAGCTTCGGCGCCCCGAGCCTCGCCTCCGTGAGCGTCCACTCCACCAGGGACGGGATGGACTTGGCGGGCACGTCCAGAACCAGGCCGCCGGTGCAGTACGCCAGCACCTGCCCATCGGCGTCGACATCGACGACCGCCAGCGGACCATTCTCAAACCGCGGATCCGTGCCACCCGTAGGAGTCGCGGCCGGGGCTGCCTTCCGCGCGCCCGGACGGCTCGACGTCGACGACGGCCTCGCGGTGCGCGCCAGACGTGACGCAGCGTCCGGAGCTGGGGCGACGGGGGCAGAGGTCTGGGTGTTCTCGTTTGCAGTCATGGCCGCTGCCTCGGAGACCGGCGCCGCGGGCAGAGTCCGAACTTCCGGAGCGGGGGCGGGCTCGCTGATGAACGTCTCGGGCACCGCCGTGTCCTGCTCGGGCGCCGTGGCGCTGGGGGCGGCGGGGTAGAGCTCCGCGAGCTGGTCCAGCAGCCGGGCGTAGGCGTCGCGCTCCGGCGGGCGGGGCTCGGTCTTACCGGCCTCCCAGCCGCTGACGGTCGCACGCCGAACGTCCAGGGCGGAAGCCACTTCGTCCAACGTCAGACCGTGTGCCTGGCGCAGCCGCTTACGTTCCGCAGGCGGCGGCAGCGCAGACCGGGACGCAACCAGCGCATCAATCCGATCGAACAACTCGGACATGGAACACCTCCTGAGCAACACCCTAACCCATGAACCGTACGGATAGCGTACCTTTACCGTACGGATAGCGTACGAAATGCGTTGTGTTAGGTGTCGATCCAGGAGTCCTGCCCCTGTGTCCCGTCCTCGCGGCACCTGGGTCTGCGCAGGCTTTTAGCCGAGGGCCGCAGCGAGTTTCTTGGCCATGCCTGAACTGGCCGGAGGCAGTGCACAAAATCCCAGGGCGATGGGTGCTGGTCTGTCACATGAAGCTGGCCGGCGGCGTTGTTCCGGGCCGGTAGTGGGCGACTCCTGCGTATGACATGCCCAGCGATGTGGTGAGTACCTTGATGTCGAGTTCGTCTGCGAGGGTGAGCAGGCGGGTGGAGCGCAGGATGCGTGGCAGCAGGCCGACGGGGGCGAGGCTGTCGCGGACGTGAGCGGCGCCGGCGGGGCTGCGGCGCGTCCGGGTGAGGCGTGTGACGAGCAGGTGGGGGTTGTCCGAGCCGAGGCGGCGTCGATGTTCTTGGCAGCGCTGCAGGGCCCCCCAGGTCGCGTCGTCCAGCGGGAGGGCCACTGACCTGCCGGGAAACTGAACGCTCTGGTGATCAGGGTCGATTGCGGTGTCGGTGAGCAGGCGTAGCTCGGTGATGGTTGCTGCGTGGAGCAGGGCGGCGAGTCCGGCGAACGCCTCGTGCGGGTGGATGTCCTGCTTGGTGGTCCACCGTCTGTACAGGGCTCGCTGCTGAGCCAGTGCGAGGGTGGGTCCGTTAAATCCCCGTTGCTGCACCGCGGTTACCGGGTCGGCGGGGTTGTGGAGGACCGCCTTGGCGCGGTGGGCGTAGGCGAAGAACTGACGCAGTCCCGCGAGGCGGGAAGCCCGGCGGGCCGGGGCGAGGGCCAGGAAGGATTCCAGCTGCGCGGTGGTGACACTCGCCCAGTGCACGTGGCCCTCGGCGTAGAGGTGGAGAGCCAGGTCACGGACGGCGTCCAGGCGGATCTCGACGGTCTTCAGCTGGTTCGGCCGTAGCCCCAGCTGCTGGGCCTGCTCACGCTGGTGCAGCAGGGAGTCGGCGAATCCTCTGACCTGGGGACGCAGCGGGGCGGGTGTGGCCTCGATACGGCGTGCGCGGCGGGCTGCAGCTCGTCGACCCGCGAGGTCCGCAGGTGGGTCGAGGTGGCCGTGGGTTCGGAAGAAGTCGGTGAGTGCTCCGACAAGTTCGGGGGCGTCGTTTCGGGCGTGCGCGAGCAGGGTGCGGGGCTCGGAGGTCGTGGTTGTGAGGATCAGGCGCGCGGTGGTGGCGACGACGTCGGCCGCGTAGATCGGGTGGCGGTGCTCGGCCAAGGGAGCGGCGAGGGCGCGCCACCAGGAGGGCGGGGTGGGCATGCGCTCTGCCCAGCCGGCCGCGCGGGTCATGACGGTGCGCGGTGAATGCTCGTAGCAGCGCTTGCACATGCCTTTGGCCCACTGCCCGCTGGTTCCGCACCGTGTGCAGCGTGCCGCGGGCGCGGCGGTGGCGGGATCAGCGCAGGTCCGGCAGCATTGGGTCGCCGCGTCGAGGACGCGTCGGCGTCCGCAGTGCTGGCACTGCCCTCGTCCGGGTTGTCCGGCGGCGCGGCGTCGACACGCCGCGCACCGTTGTTCCGCTGATCGGCGAGGGGCGCCGCATGTGGTGCACGTGCGCGAGCACCAGGGGCAGCGACCGGTGTCGGGGCGCAGCCACCGCAGTCTGTGGCAGGCCGGGCAGTTGTCTTTGACGGTCGAAAAGGCGGCACCGGCGGTCACGGGCGGGTTCTTCGCAGGCTCGGATGCGGTCACAGCGGTGGCAGGGATCGGTGGCGGGGTACGGGCTGCTGCGGTGGAGAGGGCAGTGGGGCCGGGTCGGGGGCGGTGCGCGACGAAGGAGCTGGGGACGCGGCGGGCTCACACAAGGTCAGAAGGTCACCTGGGGTGCAGTCGAGCGCGGCGCACAGGGCTGCCAGGGTGGACAGCTTCACCTGGGACGGCTGTTTGGTGAACAGCGCGGACACCGATGCCGCGGACAGCTTGAGACCGGCTCGCTCAGCCAGGAGACGGCGCAGCTCGGTGCCTGTCCAGATGCCGCGCTGCGCTGCAGCCATCCGCAGCTTCCACTCCACCTGTGGCGGCGGGTCCGCAGGGTCGATGGCGTGCAGTTGCGGTGTGGTCATCGGTGCTCCTGGCTGTAGTCAGCCGGCCAGGCCGGTGATGGCGGTGCGGGTGGCGCGGCGCCAGGCGTCCTCGACGAAGGTGAGACAGGGCCGGACGTAGGCCATGGTCGCGGCGATATGCCGGTGACCCAGCAGTTGCTGGACGGTAAGCAGGTCCATGCCCTGCTCGTAGTGGTGGGTCGCGCAGGCGCGGCGCAGGTCGTGCGGGGTGAACCGGTCGTCCTGGGGGCGGCCTTCCAGGTCCAGAAGGTGGGAGAGGCGATCCCGTACGGTGTCCGGCTTCAGGGCCTGCCCGTGGATGTCGCAGAACAGCGGGGCGGTGTCAGGGAAGAAGGGGCGCACATCGTTCTGGTACCAGGTAAGGATCCGGTCCAGCCCGTCGAGCATGGGTGTCCATCTCGGGCGTGGTCCCGAGGCGTTGGCCGCCTTGCCGAACCGCACGTGGAGCTTGCCCGATGGGCCCAGTTCAGGATGGACGTCGCACTGGTCGAGGCGGACGGCTTCACTCACCCGAGGTGCGCAGTGGTACAGAGTGCGCAGCAGTGCGTAGTCCCGTGCCGCAGCCGGATAGTCGGACGCGGCCGCCAGGCGCGCGCGGGCGAAGGCGAAGAACGCCGTCAGGCGCTCAGCCGTGGGCGGCAGCCGACGCGGGGTGTCGTCCCAGACATGCCGCAAGCGGTTGAACCGGTCCAGCGGGTCGCCCACCGCCATGCCGTACAGGGCGCGGATCTCGGTGGCGTAGCGGTCTCGGACGAAGCCGTGGAACGTACGAAGCATCTGCAGATACTGGCGCCTGGTCCCCGCGGCCCGGCCCGCCAGCAGCAGTTGGCGGAGCATGGCATCCACGTCGGCGGGCTCGATCTGCCACACCGGCCGGTCGAAGTGGTCCAGCACCCGTTCCAGCAGGGACGTGTAGCAACTGATCGTCGTGTCGGCGAAACCCCGTACCACCCACGTCGAGACGAACGCCTCTGTGCAGCGGGCCTGGAAGCCCACTCAACCCGCGCCTGGTCGACATCGGATCCCGAGGTGGCAAGCCCGCCCTCAATCAGCCGGAGACACCGCTCCCCCACACCGCACCACCATCCCGCGACAACCGTCATTCAGGTGGCGCCTGAACCATGCGCGTGCCACCGAAGCCATCAACGAGACACCAGAAGAAAAGCAACCCCGCCTCACACATCCCCCTCCAATCCACACCACGGCACAGGCAGGCGCTGCGCCTCATCGACCACCAGCACCCGCGCCTCACCCAAAGCCCCCGCGACCGCGGCGTCGGCACGCGCCGACGTGTGCGGGAAACGGCCCGGCAGCGCCAAAGCATCGAACACCGCCCGCCTCATGCCGGACACCGACGGGCGCACCGGCACCGGCACCCACGTCACCTTCCAGCCCGGCGGGACCTCGTGGAGCGCCATCCGCACGGCCGCGGTCTTGCCCCGGCCCGGGTCGCCGAACACACACACCGCGCCCTCCGCCGCCATCGCCTGCCCGACCGCCTCGGCCACCGCCCGCACCGACGACGTCCGCACCAGCTGTGCTCCCGCCGACAACGCCACACCCGCCATCGCACCGCTCTCCCCCGACGGCCGCCTCGAGCTCCAGCAGCCGCGCCACCAGCACCGGCCTGGACACCCTCAACCCCGCCGTGACCTCACCCCACACGCCCGGCTCCCCCACCCCACACCCTCCCGACGCCCAAACCCGACGCCGACCACCGTGCCGCCGACCGGCCCCCGAAGGATCAGAAGTGCCGTTCCCATGACAGCGGAACAGGGAAGGGTGTACCGCCCCATGACAGCCACGACGGCACCAGACACCGCACCATGTCAGTGACTCCCCACGCTCAACACCCCACCACCAGCGAAAACACCCTGACCTGACATACCGTCACTGACACCACCCACTGACACCACACCGGCACATCGCACCGTGAGGGTGTGCCGCTTGGTGGCGATGCGCGCGAGCATCAGGGCGATCGCAGGGTCGGTCGTCGCGAGCGTGGTCAACTTCGAGTTGGGGATCTGGATGAACATGCACCGCGAGAGGCACATCCCGACGGACGTGATCTTCTTGTTGGTGTGCGGGTTCTGCCGGTCGTCGTTGTACGGCCCGAGTGACCCGAGGAGTGCTGCGTCGCTGATGTCCTCGAAGAGCATCACTTCGCGCCACAGGCGGGTCAGCGCGGCGACCACCAGTGCTCGGCCCTCCTCGATCATCGCCCGGTCCCACAGGCCGCGGTCTGGTCGTCGAGCAGCACGAGCCCACCGCCCGGGCCGGTCCGGGCACGTCGTCACGCATGGACCAGGAGCATCAGGGCGAGCAGTCCGACGGCCTCCCGGTCGGCGGGCGGAACGGCGTGCCCCGGCGGCGGGGGAGAACAGGCCGGGCCGCCCGTCGCCCCGGTGGTCCGGGTGCGACGGGCGGCTGCAGTGCCGAGAGGAGAGGGTCAGAAGCTCAGGCTCCAGCCGTCGAGGTATCCGGGGTCGACGGTGAAGATACCGGGGGTGTTGTCGTGGACGCGCAGCTTCCAGGTGCCGTCGGCGGGGACCGCGGAGGCGTCGACGGTGTACGTCTCGTGCAGTTCCGTGCCGGTGTCCCAGACGAAGTTCTTCACCGGGATCACCGTGCCGTCCTGCGCGACCAGTTCGATGACCTGGCCGCCGATGAAGTCGTGGACGAGATCGACGCCGACCTTCAGATCGCGGGGGGCGTTTCCTTCCCGGCCGGTGACGGTGATGGGAGACTCGACGACCGCCCAGTTCGGGATGTCGACCCGGGCCGGGTTGGTGAAGAAGGCGCCGCCGGAGGCCAGCACGGTCCAGCGGAAGGACAGGGCACGGGTCTGCGCCGCGGAGTTCGTGATGGTGATGACCGTGGTGAAGTCACCGGCCGTGGTCGGCGTGCCGCTGACCGCACCGGTGGCGGTGTCGATCGACAGTCCGCCGGGCAGACCAGTGGCGGCGTAGGTGAGGGCACCCGGGCGGGTGGACACCGCGTCGATCCTCAGGCCGGTCGGCTGGCCGACCGCCGACTTCTGGGCGGGCGGCACCGACGCGGCGATGTTGTTGACGTACGACGGGCCCACGTTGACGGCCGCCCAGGCGTTGCCGACGGCCGTGTAGACATCGTTGTCCATGCCGAACAGATCGGCCGCGGCCCGCAGGGTGGCGGTGCGGGCCCCCGCGTAGTCGGTGCGGCTGGTCATGTAGACGGTCAGCGCCCGGTACCAGATGGCGGTCGCGTTGTGCAGGCCGATGCCGGCGACCGGCTTGCCGTCGTAGGTGGGGCTGTCGTAGTCGATGCCGTGGATGGTCTTCTTGCCGCTGCCCTCGGCGAGCAGGTAGAAGAAGTGGTTCGCCACGCCGGAACTGAAGTGCGGGTCCAGCTTCTTCGTCTCGGGGGTCCAGTAGTCCTGGGAGGTGCCCTTCGAGGAGGCGTCCTTGGATGGGTGGTCCATGTAGCGGATCGGCTTGCCGGTGCCGCGCAGGTCGATCAGCTCGGCCATCCGGTAGTCCGGCGTGTCCTTCGGGTTGTCTGCGAAGAACTCCACGGCCGCGGCCATGATGTCGCTGGTCGCCTCGTTCAGGCCCCCGGACTCCCCGGCGTAGTACAGGTTCGCGGTGGCGTGGGTGACGCCGTGGGTCATCTCGTGGGCGGCGATGTCCATGGAGGTGACGGGCCTGGCGTTGTCCAGTCCGTCACCGTAGGTCATGCAGAAGCAGAGGTCGTCCCAGAAGGCGTTGGCGTAGCCGCTGCCGTAGTGGACCCTGGAGCGGGCGCCGACGCCGTCGTCGGCTATGCCGTTGCGGCCGAACCGGTCCTTGTAGAAGTCCCAGGTCCGCTGCGCGCCGTAGGCGGCGTCCACGGCCGCCGTCTGGCGGTCGGCCGGCGTCCCGTCGCCCCAGTGATCGTCGTCGTCGGACAGCAGGGTCTGCGCGCCGTTCGCGGCGATGTCGTACGTCCTGTGCCCACCGCGCTGCGGGTCGGTGAGTTCGTAGGTGTTGCCGTTGTGGACCGAGCCGATCTGTACGCGTCCGCTGTACCGGCTCTCGCCCTCGCCGGTGTGAATCTGCTCGACGCTCTCCAACTGCTTGCCGGTCGCGGCGTCGGTCACGACCTGCCGGCGGCTCGGCGTCCCGTCGTCCTGTACGCCGGTGACGACGGATTCCCAGGCCAGGGTGGTCTTTCCGGCCTCCGCCCAGACGACGAGGCGTGGTGCCCCGGCCGAGGTGGCCCTCTCGGTCCCCTCCGCCTTTCCGATGGCCAGAGCGGACCTCTTGGCGGTCGCGGCCGGGACGGTGGCCTTGGTCGTCGGCACGGACACGGCCCTCGGCGATGCCTTGGTGGCGGTCAGGGACTCGCCCCGCTCGTGGACCACCAGGTCGCCGCCGCGAACGGGCAGTCCGGCGAAGGTCCGCTCGTACCGCGTGTGCACCGTGCCGTCGGCGTCCTTGACGACGTCCCTGGGCACCAGCTTCTCCCGGTCGCCGAGCTTCAACCGGCGGGCGGTGGTGGTGCTCTCGTCGGCTGCGGCGCTGAGCATCCGGTCCCGCTGAGCGGGGGAGAGTTCGACGGTGTCAGCGCCGGGGCGGGGGTCCGCCGCGATCTGCCGCGGAGCCCGGCCCTGGTCGGCCGCGGTCGCGGTGGTGACCGTCGCGGGGAGCGCCGATAAGAGGAGAGCGGCCGCCGCCGTGGCCGTGGTCGCCGCCACGCGTCTGCGTGGGACCACTCCACGGCGGGTGGAACGGGATTCGGCGGGTGATGTGCCTCTGACAACACGCGGGTTGTTCGTCACTCCAGCAGCTCCTTTGGTCGGCCGCTCGGTGACGGCCGGTAGGGCAGACCCGGAGACAGGACGCTCCGGTGGGCGAAGGTGCAATGCCCGGGCAACGCGCAGATCGTTTCAATAAGTGAAGGCAATGTCATCGATGCGGGAACTGTTGTCCGAAAGCTGGCGACCGTTGGCTGACTGACGCACGGTCACGGGCCATGCACAGCAAGGCAGTTCACGCGGCGGCAACACCGCTTTCACCTGTGATGATTACGGCGTCTTATTGTTCGGTCGATCGGCTGTCCGGTCCAGGCGTCACCCCGACTGTCGAGGCGGCTGGTGTGCCGCGCCGAGCAGAGCTGTAAGAAGGTGAAGTGAAGTGATCGAGGAAACCCTTGGTTCTTCGATGTCTTGACGGTTGCTGCTCGTCCCTGGAACGGGGCGCGGTGGCCGTACGCCCGGCGCCGCGCCTCGGTGCCTATGCTGTCCTGCCATGCACCGGCACGCCGACACGTTCCTACGGCGCTGTCACGTTGTTGGGGACGTGGGTGTCTGACGGCGTGCCCGGGTGTGGCTGGCCCAGGCGTCAGCCTCGGCTCAAGCTGTGGTGGGCTGGCCGGCGGCGCCTGTGATCTGGTCCCAGATCGCGAAGCGGTTGATCATCTCGGTGCGGTGTTCGGTGGCGTTCATCAGGTGCCGTCGGGGTCGGAAGTGGGGTGAGATGCCGCTGAACGCGGACAGGAACCGCTGGGCTGCGCCGGTTGAACCGCTCCGGGATCGGTGGAGGCTCTATGCGTTGGCTCCAGCCGCCGGTTGGGGCTGGTGTTGAGCGTAGTAGTTGGTCTCGTGCTCGTGGGGCGGGATGTCTCCGATCGCGGTGTGGAGGCGCTGGTTGTTGAACCAGTTGACCCATTCCGCGGTGGCGAGCTCGATGTCGGCGAGGCCGTGCCAGGGCTTGCGGGGCTTGATCAGCTCCGTTTTGTAGAGGCCGATCTGGGACTCCATGAGCGCGTTGTCCAGGGCGTCGCCGACGGTGCCTATCGAGGCGTCGATGCTGGCGTCGACGAGGTGCGCGGTGAACGCGAAAGACGTGTACTGGCTGCCCGCGTCCGAATGATGAACCAGCCCCGGTCCAGCGGGAGTTCCGGCCCGGTCGCGTCGCCACAGGGCCATGTCGAGGGCGTCGAGGACGAGCTTGGCCCGCTTGCTGGTGGCAGCGGACCAGCCCACGATCGCCCGTGAGAACACGTCCACCACGAGACGCGACGTAGACGATCCCCGACCAGGTGGCGACATGGGTGAAGTCAGCCACCCACCGCTCGTTGGGACGTGACGCGGTGAAGTCGCGCCCGAGCAGGTCACCAGCCCTGTCCTGGCCGTCGTCCCGGATCGTGGTGCGGATCTTCTTCCCGCGTCGGGCGCCCTCCAGGCCCAGGTCGCGCATCTGCCGGGCGACGGTGCAGCGGGCCACTGGTATGTCCTCCCGCTGCAGCTGCCGCCAGACTTTGCGGACCCCGTAGACGCTGAAATTGTCCGTGTGGACGCGGCTGATCTGCGTCTTCAGCTCCGTGTCGCGGACCGACCGCGCGCTGGGGGCACGGTTCTTGGCGGCGTAGTAGGTGCTCGTCGCGATCTTCAGTCCGTGGCCGGTCAGGACACGGCAGATCGGCTCGACCCCGAACACCTGCCGATGCTCGTCGATGAACGCTACGAGCGCTTCGACGGCCGGTCGAGCTCGGCCGCGAAGAAAGCCGACGCCGCCTTCAAGGTCTCATTGGCTCGCCGCAGTTCGGCGTTCTCGGCCTTGGCCGCTTGATCTCCGCAGCCTCCTCCGACGAGATGCCGGGACGCTGACCGGCGTCCGCCTCCGCCTTGCGGACCCAGGTCCGCACCGTTTCCGCTGCGCCGATTCCCAGCTTGGCCGCGACCGCCTTCATCGCGGCCCACTCGGTCGGATCGTTCGGGCGGATCTCCGCGACCATGCGCACCGCACGCTCGCGAAGCTCGGGAGGGTAGGGGGACGGACGTGCCATGACTCGATCCTCTCAGGGAATCGAGCCTCCATCAGATTCGGAGCGGTTCACTTCTCTGGTTGTCTGTTTTCGGCTGATCGCGAACGTTGGTGTCGCTGCGCCGGGTAGTTGGCAGGGTGAAGGCCATGAGGATCACCAAGTTCGGTCACGCTTGCGTGCGGTTGGAGAGGAACGGCGGGGCGATCGTCATTGACCCGGGTGTGATGACTCCCGAGCCCGATGCGTTGTCGGGGGCCGAGGCTGTCCTCATCACGCATGAACACTTTGACCACTTCGATCCGGATCGCCTGCGCGGATTTCGGTCCGACATCTACACCTGCGCTGGGGTTGCCCGGCACCTGAGCGGGCTCGGCGAGCGCGTGCATGTGGTCCGCGGAGGCGACCACTTCTCTGTCGCGGGCTTCGAGGTGTCGGTGTCGGGAGACAAGCATCACTTCAGTCATCCAGATGTGCCTCCGGTCGACAATGTCGGGTTCCTGATCGACGGAGAGGTCTTCCACCCGGGTGACGCACTGACGGTGGTCGACGTGCCGACGCTCTTGCTGCCTGGTCAGGCGCCGTGGCTGACGGTGCCTGACATGATCGGCTACCTGCGCCGGATGACACCGCGCCGTGCTTATGCCATTCACGACGGGCTCATCAACGAGTGGGGCCTGAAGGTCCTGGACGACGTCCTCGCCATGGAGGCCGAGCGGACGGGTGCCGAGATCCGGCGGCTCCGCCCCGGCGAGAGCGTCGAACTGTGAGAGGACGGAAGTCGGCCAGTGGAGTACCGCACCACCGTTTGTGATCTTCATGGCTGATTCGCGGCTTGTCGGCGGTAATGGCTGGCCTGGGCTCGGGCCATGTGGCGGCGCCCAGGCAGACCAGCGGAGCCGGTGGGCACGTCGTGCACGGGCTGGACGACAAGCGTCGTGAACAGTCGCTGGATCTCGTTGCAGGTGAGCGGGATCAGCCCGTTGGAGGCGGGATGGCGGACGTGTTCGTCGGCGCGGACGACGGCGAGGAAGGCGTGAGCAAGCATGGCCAGAGTGACCCAGCGAGACCACAAGGTGAAGCGGCGGAGTTTGTGCTCGTCCAGTCCGGCCAGGCCCTTTTCGGCCTGGAATGTCTCCTCCACCCGCCACCGTGACCCGGCGACGCGGACCAGCGTGGTCAGGGGCACCGGGGTGGGCGACCAGCAACGGTAGTAGGCGAGTTCACCGGTGGTGCGGTTGCGGCGGATCGGCAGCCGGTGGCTGCCGGGCCGCACGTCGGCCAGGTCGATGACGGCCCAGTCGTAGAAGCGGTGCCCCTTGGCGCCGGCTCCTGGCCGACAGCTTCTGCCAGGCCTGCTTCGGCACCTTCGCGGCCAGGGCATCCGCGCGGAACTTCCCCGCACCAGTGGTGGCTTCATGGGAGCAGGTGACGGCTAGCACGTAGCCGACTCCGCGCTCTTCCAGCGCGGACCGCAGCTTCGAGTTGCCGCCGTAGACCTCGTCGCCTGCGACCCAGCTCACGCGGTGACCGGCGTCGAGGAACCGGTCGATCATGCGGGCGGCCAGCTCACGGTCCACCGCCGTGTGCCCGCGTAGTTCCGCGTAGACGAGGTCGACCGCGACCTGCGCGTTTCGATCCTCCCGGCGGTGCCGGTGTACTGGCGCTGGACACCGGCGGTGTGCGTGCCCTTCTTCACGTCCCCGGTCTCGTCGACCACCAGCACCGCATCCTCGTGCTGCAGATGCTCCAGCACGTACTCCCGCACGTCGTCACGCACGCGGTCGGCATCCCACTTGGCCCGGCCGAGCAGGTGCTGCATGCCGTCCGGACTCGCTTCCTCGGCCCACTCGGCAATGCTCCAGCAGTTCTTGCGCGTCCGACAGCAGCCCCAGCACCAAGTCCCTCACCCGGCGCCGGGGCTCAACCCGCGCGAACCGGCCCGCTATCCGGCCCATCAGGTCCTCGAACGCCTCCTGCCAGCAGGCAGGGTCTACGCTGTGACCTGCGGCCACCGCATGATCTTCAGTCTTCACAAACCGATGATCAGCGGTGGCCGTACCAGTCTCGCGGCCGACCCCCTACCAGCGAGATCACGTCTACGCCTGGAGTACTAGTGTCCTGAGTCGGAGATTTGTCGTTGGTCTGGTGTGAGTCGTCCTGGACCGAAGATCCCGCCGGTGGTGCTGTCTGATGCCGAGCGGGCCATGTTGCAGTCGTGGGTGCGTCGTCGTTCGAGTGCCCAGTCGTTGGCGTTGCGGTCGCGGATCGTGCTGGAGAGCGCGGACGGGCATGCGATCGCGGAGGTAGCCCGGCGGCTGGGCATCACCACGGACACGGTTCGGGTCTGGCGCCGGCGCTTCCTGGAACGTCGGCTGGACGGTCTGTGCGACGAGCCGCGGCCCGGTGTGCCACGCGGGTAACGGCCGCGTCCGATTTGTTCGAGGAGTCCCTGGCGGACGAGTCGTCCCAGGCGGGAGCGGGTGACGTTGATCGAGGGCTCGTCGGTGGGCAGGCCGATGTGCTCGTGCAGATCGCGGACACGGAACACCTTTTCTGGGTGTTCGTTGAACGTGGTCACGATGCGCTGGTAGACGGTGGCGGTCTCCGCGGGGGCCGTTGCGTGGTCGGGCGTGCTGAGGCCGTCGATGACCTTGCGGGTCGCGGTGAGCTCGGCCAGGCGGGCTTCAGTCTCGGCGAGGGCGGTGGTGAGCCTCTCGATCTGCTCGCGCAGGTGGTCGGCTCGTGCGGCGGTCTCATCGTGCTCGGTCTGCAGCAGCCGCAGGAGTTCGCTGACGTTCACGCTGCCAGCTCCACGTCGTCCCGCCAGGTGGGGCAGGGGTGGTGAGGCGGCGGAGCATTCCGGCGGTGGAGGCCCAGTAGACGCGGGAGGCCGCGTTGTCGGGCCGGTGATCGTAGTCGCGGGCCAGGCGCCGCTGCAGCATGAGGGGGCCGTTGACCTGCTCGACCACCCACCGCTTCAGTTGCGGGGCGAAGCCCATGCCTTCGTCGTCGGGGTGGCGGCGGACCACCTCGACGGTGATGTCCTTCACCGCCCCGTGGATGATCACGGCGTCCTTGAAACCCTGGTCGACCAGGACCTTTTCCAGGCACATCCCGCATCGTTCGGCCGCCTGGTCCAGCAGGGCGATGCCGGCCTCGTTGTCGTGGGCGCTCGCGGCGAGGATCACCACACCGATGATCAGGCCCAGCACGTCGACGGCGAGTCCCCGCTTCCTGCCAGGGGTCTTCTTGTTCACGTCCAGTCCCGTCGTCTCCTTCGGCACCCCGGCCGCCACGCGGACGGACTGAGTGTCGATGATCACCAGAGACGGGTCCTCTAATCGTCTGGACCGCTCCCGCACCTGGCAGCGCAGGATCTCCTGAATCCGCTGGTCAAGACCGTCCTGGCGCCACAGAGTGAAGTAGTAGAACACCGCCGACCAGGCCGGGAGGTCGTGTGGCAGGAGCCGCCACTGACAGCCCGTCCGGCTCTGGTAGAGCAGCGCGTTCACGACCTCGCGCAGGTCGCAGGAGCCCGGGTCCCCGGTCGCCGACCGCGCCACCCGCTCCTGCTTCCACGCGGTGACCAGCGGCTCGATCAACGCCCACTGCTCGTTGAACAAGTCGGTTGCGTACGGCATCCGTTCCCTGCCGCGACCTCATCATGCACGCGACATAACCCGAGAACGGAATCCTCCCATCACCCACGAACGGGCGACACCACATCATCAGGAACGGCACTTAACGCCCTCTGAGAATTCCTAACAAAGTGAGTGGTTGACCAGTCGGCGCCAGCAGATGATGCTGCAGGCCAGGCCGAGGAAGGCTTCGTGGATGCCGTCGCGGATCTCCCAGCGGATGCACAGTCCGCGGACCAGTGCAGCAGTGCAAAGCTCCGCTCTACCACCCAGCGGTGCGCGCCCAGCCCGGAACCGTGCTCGACTCCGCGCCGTGCGATGACCGGGGTGATCCCCAGGGCCCGCACCTGCTTGCGGTACTCGTCGTGGTCGTAGCCGCAGGTCGGCGTAGACCGCGACCGGTCGTTGTCGGGGTCGTCCGCGCCGGCCGCGTACGGGCGGGACGGCCTGGAGCAGGGAGATGAACTGGGTGACGTCATTGCGGTTTCCGCCGGTCAGCGACACCGCCAGGGGGATACCGTGCCCTTCAGCGATCAAATGGTGCTTGGAGCCTGTTCGGGCACGGTGACCGGGCTCGATCCCGTTTTGGGCCGCCCTTGAGTGCTCTGACGTGCGAGCCCTCGATCACCGCCCTCGACCAGTCCAGCGCGCCGGCGGCGTCAGCTCGGCCAGGAGCGACTCGCGCAGACGCTGCCAGACTCCCGCGTCGTTCCAGTCACGCAGACGCCGCCAGCAGGTCATGCCGGAGCCGAAGCCCAGCTCCTGGGGCAGGAACTCCCACGGAATGCCGGTGTACAGCACGAACAGGATGCCCGACAGCAACCTTCCGGTCGTCCAGACGCTTGCGGCCGGGGCGATCCGTTCGGAGCGGCACAACCGGCAGCAACGGCTCGATGCGCTCCCATAGCCCATCCGGCACGATCCACGGCGGCTGCTCGCCCCTTCTCATGCGCAGGCTAACAATCCATCACACACCGACAATCCAAGGTCAGCTGCAGCATTCTGTTAGAAGTTCTAAAGCGACTGCTCCCGGAACTGCCGCGGAGGCAGTCCGTAGCGTTCCTTGAACGCGCGGCTGAAGTGGCTCGCCTGCTTGAACCCGAGCCGCAGCACAAGTGATTCCATGGTGCCGGTGAGCGGCGCCCGCTGGGTCAGGATCGCGTGTGCCTTGGTGAGACGCTCCTCCATGAGCAGCCGCACCGGCGAGGTCCCCTCGGCGTGGAAGAGAAGGTAGAGATAGCGCTCGGAGATCCCGATCTCGTGGGCGATGGCAGCAGGAGTCAACGACGCGTCGGAGTGACGCTTCCGGATGCACTCGCGAGCGCGGGCTCGGTGCAGGTCCTGGTACTCGTCCGCGTCTGCATTGCTCCCAGACTGCCAGCGCAGCGCCGCAGTCAGTACGTCCAGTGCATTGTCCAGCAGCGGCGCAGTCACCTCGGCCTCGACGTCCGCCACCCGCTCGGCCAGCGACTGGAGCAGCCCCGATGCAAGCGCTCCGATGCCGTTCAGGCCGCCGATGCTGAGCGCCGTGACGCCCTCGACGTCTCGTAGCCTTCGCGTGAGGAGGTCGCGCGGAAAGCGCACCACGACCTGCTTCGAGTCCTGCCGGAACGCCACCGGTAGGGCCGCGCGCTGTCGTACAGGACCAGCTGACCGGGTTGAGTGAGCTCGGCGACCCTGTCTGCCTGCGAGTAGACGATGTCACCTTGAACAAGAAGACTCACGAACAGGTAGTCGCCGCCCGTGCGACGGATGAGCCCTGTCGACCGCTCGACCTGGTGCGGCCGCGCCGCAACGGTGCACAGGCGGGACTCGCCGATCTGGCCGCCTACGATCTGGCCCTCGAAGCTGCGGCCATCGTCTGCGGCCTGCGTGGGATTGAGGTCCACGAAGGTGTCAGAGATCGCCTCGCGCCAGAACTCGAAACGCCGAGCCGCGCTGACGTCCCGGGTCGTCTTCTGCACCGTGAGCACGCGCCGCCCCCTTTCGACAGCTCGCCTCTTGTGACGCGCGTCTGAAGTGGCACCCGAATTATCTGCGGCCGGCCACTTTTGCGCTAGTGCTGCGAGTCCGCTCACATCCAGCGACTCCCTGATGACTACGAGTTTCCGGTTGCTCGTTCCCGCAGCATGGGCGCGATCGGAATCGTAGTGGGCCGTGCCGATCGCGGAGTTGTGCGCGTTCACTTGTACGCGGACAGGGCGAAGTACTACGCCACCAAACTGTCGGTGGACTGGCGCGCGACGCCGTCCAGGCATTCGGAGGCCTCGGCTTCGCACGCGAACTGGGCGCCGACGGCAGCCCCGGCCCCGTCGAGGCGATCTACCGGGACAGCGAGATCGGCGAGATCTACGAGGGCACCAACGAGATCCAGAAGTGGGTCATCGCCCGGCAGATCTTCGGCCGGGCCATCGTCAGCTGACGGCCCCGCCGCTACCCTGCCCTGCGAGCCCCGCTTCTGCGCACCGGGATCGCTGCCCCGGTGCGGCCACCTCAGACCTTCTCGCACGATGGACCCAGACGATACGCAGGGCTAACCATGGGCGGGGTAAACGATGTCCGAGGCTCCCGAGGACAGTGGCCGAACACACCATTTGCCTGCTGGTCAAACTCGGGCAGGTGGCATTCAGGATCGCCGAAGACGGCATCGGCGGAACCGGCCTGCGCGTGCGCCCTACAGCGTCCTGCAGGCCCCTGGCCGACAACGCGGCCATGCCGCAACTGGCGCTCGGAGCGTTCCTGCGCATCGACCCGGCGACGATGGTGACGAGCCTTGACGACCTGGAACGGGCCGGATACGCCGAGCGGACACGCGATCCGCAGGACCGACGCCGCTACGCCGTCGACATCACCGACGACGGGCGCAAGATCCTGGCCGACCTCAACCGCACACTCGCCGGTCTCGACAGCGAAATCCTCGCCGACCTGGGCGCCACTGAACGGCACTCGCTTCACGCCCTGCTGGGCAGCCTCGCCGAGAGTCCCGCTCTCACCGCCATGTTCGACGCCGTCCGCGAGCAGAACAGCGCGAAAAGGGCTTAACAACACCAGGAGATCTCCGCAGTTCCCGGCGATATGCCCCGGCTGTGACGGCCGCACCACATGGGCAGCCAGCCGCCCCCGCCCCTCGATTCGAGGCCGCTCGCCTTCGCGGTCAGCGGCGGCTTCAAGGCGGTCTGCCCGCTTTACAGGCCGTCACGGATGGTGACGGCCTCACAGGCAAGATTGCCGGCCTCATCGCGGGATGCCTGGCCGACATCAGCGAGGGCCGCATCGACCCGCTGCCTGTGCATTCACTCGACATCAACCGCATGATCCGCCACCTCGGCGGTGGCCCCGGACATCCGCTTCAACGCCCCGCTGCCACGGTGTACGTCCGTGCGGCCATCATCGACCGCGGGCCGACGCCACCGGCGGCTTCGTGTACTCCGGTCTCGGCGGCACCGAGCCTGAGGGTGTCGAGGCCGAAGACCGCGACCGGACCGTAGACCTCGGCCAGGCGGGCGGTGGGCCCCACCGGTCGTCAGGCCCTTCGCAGCGAGCCTCGCGCTCGGGATAGGACAAGTAGCGGCCCGAATACGGGTTCAGACTGATCAGCGGTATGCCGCCAGACTCGCGGAACCAGCAAGTGCCCATCGGCGTGATGGAAGTACGCCGCCCCCTTCAGAGCGGTGACTGGCTGCTTGCCGGCGTTGATCAGGTCGGCCCGCAGGGCGCCGATCAAGGCGACATCAGCTCGGATCGGGTACTCGAGCACATAGTCGCGGCCGCCGATCGTGCGCACCTCCTTACCCTCCCGCAAGCTGCGTGTCGACGCCCGTCGGCGAGAAGAACGCGCCGATGCCCTCGCCCGCGGCGCGGAGGCGTTCGGTGAGATTCCCCTGCGGCGCGAGCTCCAGCTCGATTTCTCCCGCGCGGTAGAGACCGTCGAACACCCACGAGTCGCGTGCTCCATGGCACATGAGCGCGTCGATCAGCTCCACCGGCTGGCCCGCGCGGCCAAATCCACCAGTCATCACGGTGGCGCCGTCACGGATTCCTGAGACGGCGGCCGCGGTGTCCTCGACGGTCTTGTCGATCATTGTTCCTCCACGCGTTCGGGCATCGCGCGACCTCTCAAGCGATTTCACATGGCCGACCCACGTGGTGACAGCGCACGACGATCGACACCATCTGACGCAGACCCGATGAGCGCGAAGTACAGCGCCCTCTCGGCCGGCCGCCGGACAGATCACGGGCGAGCGCCGAGCAGGTGGCCGAGCATGGCCCGGGCAGGGGTGCCCACCACCTGGGCTGGGCCGGGTCTTACGGTCACCGCACGGAGGAGGCCGGAGACGGTGTGGCGACAGTGGTCGGCGTCGACCCGACCGGCTCACCCCACAGGGGCTCCAGACCTGCTGTGCGGACGAGTCCCGCACCCGCGGGGGGCGCCGGCAAGCGATGCCGCGCACTCGCCGGTGCGTCGAACGCACCGCACCGCCGTTAGGGTCCTTTCGGCGGCGATCCCGCTCTCCTCGCCAATAGAGACTGGAGCTAATAAGCTATGCCTATGTCTGAACTCGCGAGCGAACGCTACACCGACCGCATCGCCAGCGGACCGCTCATCCTCGTCCAGGAGGTCTTGAACACCCGCGCCGCCGGCAAGCCCGCGCTCGAGGACCTGCTCTCGACGCCGGATTCTGCGACGTCATGGCTCTCCAGCGCGCTGGACGAATGGAGTCGGCGTACCGGAGCGGAGGCGCCGGCGATCGAGGTCGATGAACCGGGACTGGTGCGGCTTCAGCAGCTACGCGCGTCGCTGCAGATGACGGTGTCGGGTGCGGTGCGCGACACGCCGGTCCGGTCCGCGCCGAAGGGTGTGAGCGGCGCGCTCGAGGTGCGGATCGACGCTGATGGCGTCTTCTCGCTGGCGCCGCGCGGCAAGGACGTCCCGTGGGTCGTCGCGGCCGTGCTCAACGAGATCACGAACGCCCAACTGACGGGTACGTGGCGTCGTTTGAAGATGTGCCGTAACCGGGTCTGCTCGGTTGCGTTCTATGACGGCACGAACCCCAACAACGGCGTCTGGCATGACGTGCGCATTTGCGGTAACGCCGTGAACCTGCGGGCCTCGCGGCAGCGTCGGGCGGCCGCGCGCGCCTAGCGCGAGGCGGGCCGCCCGACCGACGCCGCTGTTTACTCAGCCTTTCGCGGCCCGGCAGGAGCCCCACAGCGCACCGGGATTGATGCGCGACGGGTGACGCTCCAGCATGTACTCGTACAGTTCGAGGGTGCTGCCGGTGCGACGCACTCCGCTGTTGAAATCGAGGATGTAACAGCGGGTCTCCTCGATGTGACGCGGATCGTCATCGGCTACCGGATCCTTGTGGCCCGCGACAATCGCGGTCGGCGCCAGCGCCTCGACCGTGTCGAGAGCCCTCAGCCACTCGTCTCGCCCGGCCGCGTCCGATGCCGCGAGCATGAGGTGCACGTTGTTGTAGATCACGTCGCCTGCGACGATCAGCCCCAGGTCGGGAACGTGCAGGCAGGTGGTGTTGTCGCTGTCGGTGTGTCCCAGGCGGACCGGGCGGACCTCCGCCCCGCCCACAGTCAGAACCTCACCCTCGAGCGGTTCGGCGAGTACGAGTCGCTCAGGGATCTGCTCGGGGAACCAGGCGCGCCAGACCGCCTTGAGGACCTCGGGCGAGGACTGGTAGGCCATGTCCTCGACGACCTCGGGCAGCGCGTAGGCGCGCGCACCGGGGTACTGCTGCAGAACGGCTCCGAGACCGAACCAGTGGTCCCCGTGGCCGTGCGTGACGTACACGCTCGTCAGCGGAGCGTCACGCTCGCTCAGCCACTGCAGCAGGCCCTCTGACTGCGCGATCGTGAAGAGCGGATCCACCAGCAGCGCCTCTCCCCCGTTCGAGATGAGGGTGCTCGACGTCGGCGACCAGCGACGCTCGCCCTGATCGGGCGGCACGTCGGCGTTGGTGGTCGGCATGCCGTCCGCGATGTGTACGGCGTAGGTCAAGGCGTTCGACGTCATTGGTGGACTCCTCGGATTCTCGGGTGGGCGCTTCCGCTCTGGGCCGGAACGCGGAGTAAGCCGGAAGGTCCGGCCCTCATTCCGTCGCTCACCGAGCGATGACATTGACGTAAGCATAGACCCTATGCTTACGTCATAGAGCTCGCGTCGGCCGAGAATCTCGAGAGCCACCGGCTCCGATTCGTCGCCGCAGGAGAGCGATCGTCAAAGGAGACACGAGATGAACAGCCCAGCGACGAAGGCGCCGACCGCGGTGCTCGTCCACGGATACCTGGACGACGGCGCCATCTGGAACAGCGTCCGCACCGTCCTCGACGAGCGGTCGATCCCCTCGATCGCGTTCGAGCTCGCCGGCATGGGTACGCGCGCCTCGGATCAAGGGCCGTTCACACTCGCCCGCTGGGCCGACGACCTCGAGAGCGTCGTGCGCGCGACGGAGGGCCCCGTCGTGCTCGTCGGCCACAGCATGGGAAGCCAGATCGCCGAGCTCGTCGCCGCCCGCCTGGCCGAGCAGGTGCGTTCGCTCGTCCTGGTCAACCCGATCCCGCTGGCGGGCACTCACCTGCCCCCGGACCAGATCGCCCCCTTTCAGGCACCGGATCTCGGACTCGACGCGCAGCGCGCCTTCCGCGGTGCGCTCGCCACCGCGTTCCCGGCCGAGGAAAATGACCGACTCGCCCAAGTGGCGCTGCACGTCGACCCGTCGACGATCTCCGACACGGCGACGGCATGGAACAACGGCCACTCGGACGGACAGCAGCCCAGCAAGTTCCACGGGAGCGTCGCCATCCTGCGCGGCGAGAACGACCCTTTCGTCACAGAAGAGATCGTCTCCGCGTATGTCGCGCCCCGCTTTCCCAGTGCCACCTCGCAGGCGATCGCCGGCACAGGCCACTGGGCGCACGCCGAGAACCCGGCGGCGGTCGCCGCCGTCATCACCAAGGTCGTCGAAAAGATCGCGTCGAACCCCGCCGACGGCCGCCCGGCCAAGGCCTGGACGAGTGCGTTCGAGCAGCGCACCGAGGAGTCCTTCGCAGTGGCGCTCTCGCCGAACGTGCGGATGGAGGCGAGCGCACTCGCCAAGCCGCTGGAGCGCAAGGAGCAGGTCGAGGCCCTCATGGCCGTGGTGAGCTCCCTGTACGAACGGCTCGAGTTCGTCCGGAAGGTACAGGACGGCCCGCGGACGTATCTGGAGTGGGAGGCCAGCGCGTTCGGTGGCTTCGAGATGAAGGGGATCACGATCCTCACTCGTGATGACGAAGGGCTCATCACGGAGATCGCCATCCACCACCGCCCCCTCGGCGCCGTGGTGCAGATCAACGCGAAGGCCGGGGCAACCCTGACCGCGGCCGGCCTCATCCCCGCCGAGTACTTCAGCTTCACGGAAGGCGAATGACCATGACAGAACGCATCGACGTAGAGTTCACGGCCGACGGGGATGTGACTCTGCGCGGCTGGCTCTACCTGCCGGACGCCGAGGGTCCGCGCCCCGCGATCACGATGGCGCACGGATACGGCGGCAACCGCGAGATGGGCCTCGACCGGTACGCGCGCAAGTTCGCCGACGCGGGCTTCGTGGTGCTCGTCCACGATCACCGGACGTTCGGTGCGAGCGACGGCGAGCCCCGCAACGACGTCGACCCGTGGCGCCAGATCGCGGACTGGCGCCGCGCGATCAGCTTCCTGGAGGCCCGGCCGGAGGTCGACGCGGACCGCATCGGGGTGTGGGGTACGAGCTTCGCAGGCGGCCATGCCATCGTGCTCGGTGCGACCGAGGTCCGGATCAGGTGTGTGGTGTCGCAGGTGCCCACCATCAGCGGATTCGAGCAGTGGCAGCGCAAGGTCCCTCCGGAGCGCATCGCAGCCTTCGAGCTCGCGCACGTCGAGGACGAGCGCGCCCAGGCCGCCGGCGGTGAACCGCGGTACCAGACCTCCATCGGCGACGATCCGGCCGACCCGGCCCTGTTCAGCAGCCCGGACGCGCTGCGCTTCTACCGTGACCTGGTTCCGCCGGGCCGCTCGAACAACACGGTGACGATGCGCTCCAACCGGGCTTCGCGGCTGTACGAGCCGGGCGGGTGGATCGCCCGGGTCTCGCCCAAGCCGCTCATGATGATCGTCGAGACCGGCGAGACGGTGGTCCCTGCCGACCTCCAACTGGCCGCCTTCGAGCGAGCGTTGTCCCCGAAGGAGCTGGTGCTGCTGCCCGGCAGCCACTTCGACGCCTACAAGGTGCACTTCGAGGAATCCAGCGGCGCCGCGCTGTCGTGGTTCCGCACTCACCTCGACCCGGTTGCGGCAACCGGCTCGTGAAATGGAGGCGGTTCCGGCTGCTGCTGGAACCGCCTTTCCAGGCGGGCGACTGCCACCTCTTCCCCTGGCGGAGCGCTTCCGGACCGGGTCAGCCACGTTCACGCGCCACCTGGCACGGTCGCTCATACCCTCGGGCACCGCTCAACGAGGAGAGGGGACGCCCGATACGACACGTCGATGAATCAGGCGCGATGGGACGCTCGATGACATGGCCCTCGTGGAGTGCCGTACCGACCCGTTCACCGGCCGCCGTGTGTGCCGACGCGGACATGCAGAAGACCCGTCGCAGGCGGCGGCTGTAGCGCTTGGGTCGGTGCAGGTTGCCGGTGCGGCGTCCGGAGTCTCGCGGGACAGAACAGCTGGCGCGCCCGCGGCATGAAGCAGAACGAGGCCAGTGACCGCGCCTCGATGCGGCATCGGCTCACCTGTGCAGGGACGCCGCGGGTCGCACGACGTACTGGCGCAGGTACAGGTCGCGGTAGGTGACGGGGCCGCGGGGGCCGGGGACGCGGTCGATGTTGATGCCGGTTTCCGGCAGGCGCAGGAGCTTGAAGCCGTCGAGGAGGCGGGTGGTGGAGTTCCAGAAGACGCCTGAGCCACCGTAGGCGTCCATGAACCGGGCTGCGGTGTCCGGGTCGTGGGTGGCGATGGCGGCGGCCAGGCCGGAGGTCTCCTCGTTGGCGATCCGTGCAGCTTGGACCGGGCCGTCCGCCTCGTCGACCGTCACCGTTGCCGCATGTTCGGAGTCCAGGGACCACTCGTAACCGCGCGCGTGGGTGTGCGGCGGCAGCGACGCCGTAATGCCCAGGTCTTCGAGGGTCTTCACGATGCCCGGCAGCAGCTTGTCGTGGACAGCCCGGTCAATGAGGAGCAGATTGAGTCGGTTGCAGACACCCAGCCGGTCCAGACTGCTGGTGACCAACTCGTGCACCAGCTTCTCGTCGGCGTCCCGGGCCACATAGAGCACTGTGCCGCCGTCCGCGTGGGCCAGCGTGCGCACACCGTGCCGGGCGGCCTCTCGGCCGAGTTCCCGGGTGCTGTCGCCGCTGCCGCGCAGGATGACCAGAGGGACGGTCTCGGGCAGCGACACCAGCGCGTATGCCGCGGCTCGGTCCTCACTCGGCACCAGCTGGATGGCGTCCGGGTTCAGTCCCGCGTCGGCGAGAGCGGGCGTGATCACGTGAGTGACCAAGGCCTGTGAGGAGCGCAGGGCCGCCGAACCGGTGCGCAGCACGCCGCCGTTGCGGGACTTGAGGAACTGGGAGGCGACGTCGAGTGTCACATTCGGGCGCGCCTCGAAGTTCGCGCCGATGACACCCACCGGGCGGCGGCGCTCCAGCAGGACCAGGCCGTCGGGACGCTCCTCGAGGACACTGTCCCGCGGCTCGTGCGGCACGTCCGCCAGCGTACGCAACGCCGCGGCCATGTCCCCCAGCCCTGGGCCGGTCAGCCGCAGGCGAT
Source organism: Streptomyces sp. NPDC002888 (assembly GCF_042888465.1). Classification (NCBI taxonomy): domain Bacteria; kingdom Bacillati; phylum Actinomycetota; class Actinomycetes; order Kitasatosporales; family Streptomycetaceae; genus Streptomyces; species Streptomyces sp. NPDC002888. Next base: position 23,896 of record NZ_JBIAPU010000035.1, read on the forward strand.
CCTGCAGTGCCGCCGACATCCCGCTCGAGGCGGCCGATCGCAGGTCCTCCTGATTCGCCGCTGTCAGCACGTCGCCTGCCGTGTGCAGCCGCTGCGCCATGGCCCGCAGCGCGGCGTCGATCTCCACGTCCGACGCCCGGGCCAAGGCCGCCGAGCCCTGCGTCGCCCGGACCGCGCAGGTATGAACCGCCTCTCGGACGGAGCGGGGCACGCTCATCTCGTTTCTGCTCACATCGGTCCCTTCACGGTCCAAGCGCAATACGCGACAAACGAGCGACAGTAGAATCGTTCAACAATCCCAGCGCGCAGCCACTGTAAACCGCTCGGTTTCCTCATGGCAAGGGCGGAAGCGGTGGGGGCGCACCGTCAGAAAGTGACCACCGGCTTGAGCGTGACCCCGTTCTCGCTGTCCTCGAAGGCCTGGTTGATGTCCTCGAACGCGTAGTGCTTGATGAGCTTGTCGAACGGGAACCTGCCGGCCTCGTAGAGGGCGATCAGCTGCGGAATCAGTACGTGAGGCACGGCATCGCCCTCGAGGACGAAGGTCACACTGGCGCCGGTGAGCATCGAACTGCCGATGTCGACGGGCGACTCGGTGCCGGGCCTCGCCAGGCCCACGATGGCGGCGTGGCCGAGCGGGCCCATCGAGTCGATCATCTGGCGGAAGACGGCCTTGTTGCCGGTTGCATTCCAGCGCGTAGTCCGCGCCGCCTCCGGTGATCTCCTTGATGCGGGCGACCGGGTCCTCGTTCCTGCTGTTGATCGTGTGAGTGGCGCCGATGCTCTTGGCGAACTCGAGGCCGCTGTCGACGATGTCGACGGCGATCACGGTCGTGGCACCTGCGGCCACTGCCGCAAGCAGGCCGGAGAGGCCGACCGCGCCCGTACCGAAGAGTACGAAGCTCGAGCCGGGCTTCGGCTTGAGTACGTTGAGCACGGCGCCCGCGCCGGTCTGAACGCCGCAGCCGAGCGGGCCGAGGATTTCGAGCGGGGCGGTCTCGGACACCTTCACGACGCTCCGCTCGGCGACGTTCGTCACGCCGGCGAAGGAGGACTGTCCGAAGAAGTGGGAGGAGATGGCGGAGCCGTCCTCGGCGCGGAAGACGGTGCTGCCGTCGGGGCGAGCGCCACCGAAGCTACGCATCGCGAAGTCGGTGCAGTAGGCGGGGTGGCCGGAGTTGCAGCCGGCGCACGCACCGCAGCTGGCGAAGCTGAGCACGACGCGGTCGCCGGGCGTGATGCCGGTGACCGCGGAGCCGACCTTCTCCACGATGCCCGCGCCCTTGTGGCCGAGTACCGCCGGAAGCGGCGGGGGTACCACTGGTCGCGCACGATCGCGTCGGTGTGGCAGACGCCGGTGGCGACCATGCGCACCTGCACCTCGTCGGGGCGGGGCTCGTCGATCTCGACGTTCTCGATGACGAGCGGCTGTTCCTTGGCGGTCGCGATGGCCTACCTTTCTAGACATGGGTCTGATCTGGTCATTCGTAAGATCGGAGGGCCCAGGGGTTCTGGTATGGCTGTCATGCGGGCGCCGTTGGCAAGGGGTTGGGCGCCTTGTTCGCGCGGGCTGGTGCTCGTGTGAAGAGCGGTCGGCGTCGCCTGTGGTCAGGTCGAGGTCTCGCCGGCGAAGCAGAAGCCGGGGCCTTCCACGGTCACCAGCACGGCGTGCCGGGAATGGCGGTCGATGATGTCCAGCGCCGCCCGGAGTTCGTCGTCGGGGGCGGCGTCACTGCGTTTGACGGTGGTCTGGAGAGTGTCAGTGGCCGGGCCGACTCGAGCGCATCTGCCACTGGGTCATCGCGCCGAAGGCCAGCACGGTGCCTCGGCGGGTGGTGAAGCGGGAGACGAGGGTGCTCAGCCAGTTGAATGTGCCGGAGACGACGCTGGGCGGCGGGTTGCGCCGGTCCAGCGCGCGCAGTGCGGTGGTGACCACTTGGCGCGGGGTCTGCATCCGGACCCCGCGGGCCATGTCATCGGAGCCGAGCGCGTCGAAGAACTCGGTGCGGGTCGGGCCCGGGGAGAGAGCGAGCACACGCAGCCCGGTCCCTCGGGATTCCTGCCACAGCGCCTCGGTGAAACTCAGCACGAAGGCCTTGCTCGCCCCGTAGACGGCGGCGTTCGGCCACGGCTGGTACCCGAGTGAGCTGGCGACGTTCACCAGGACACCGGTCAGCTGGTCGATGAACGCCCTGGTGACGTCGACCAGGCTCGCCACGTTCAGGCCGATCTCCTGCTGGACGCGCTCCGGGTCCTCCTGGCGGAAGGGGGCATGGGTGCCGAAACCGGCGTTGTTGACGAGGCTGGTGACGGTGATCCCGCGCCGGGCCACCTCCTTGGCCAGCGCTTCGCCCGCGGTCGGCGCGGTGAGGCCGAAAGGCACTACCGTGGCGGTGATCTGGTACTTGGCGGACAGTTCGTCGGCCAGTGCCTCCAGGCGGTCAGCGCGGCGGGCGACCAGCACGAGGTTCGAGCCGCGCTCGGCAAGCCGGCGGGCGAACTCCGCGCCGAGGCCGGCACTCGCGCCGGTGATCAATGTGGTCTGGGTGCGGTAGTCGATCTTGGTCATGGCGGTCGGGGACGCGGTGCCCTTGCGGGTACCTCTTCCCCTTCTCCTTTCCATCCTTGCGACGGTCGGCAACCGTCATCCGGTGCCGAGGCGGGCCCGGAGCCCCCTGGGCGATGGTCGTCACACTTGAGGTCGTCATCCCTGGCTGCAGGGCGGTGATCACGCCGACCGCGCCCTGATACTCCTCGCCGATCCGGCTCACGTGATGCGTCGCAGGATGCGGTCCTTGCCGCGGGTGTAGGGCGGGGTGGCCACGCCCAGCGTGTCCGGCTTGAGTGGCTTGTCGAGGACGGACTTGATGTGACTGAAGGTGTCCAGGGAGTACGAGCCGTGGTAGCGGCCCATGCCGCTCTCGCCGACACCGCCGAAGGGCAGGTCGGTCGCGCCGAGCTGGAGGTTCGAGAGGCCGAAGACCAGGCCGCCCGAGGACGTCTCCGCGGTCAGGCGCCGCTTGGAACGCTTGGACGCGGTGAAGGCGTACAGGGCCAGCGGCTTGTCCCGCCCGGTGATGAAGGCGATCGCGGCGTCCAGGTCGGGGACCCGGACGATGGGCAGGATGGGACCGAAGATCTCGTCGCGCATCACCGCGGAGTCGGGGTCCACGTCGGCCAGCACGGTCGGGCCGATGTAGCGGGCGTCGCGGTCATGGTCGCCGCCCACGACGGTCCGGCCGTCCTTCAGCAGGCCGGCCAGCCGGTCGAAGTGGCGCTCGTTGATGATGCGGCCGTAGTCGTTACTGCGGGCCGGATCGGCGCCGTACATCTCGCGGATCGCCTCGACCAGGTGCGCCTCGATCTCGGCGCCCGCCTCGCCTATCGCGAGCACGTAGTCGGGTGCGACGCAGGTCTGGCCCGCGTTCATGAACTTGCCCAGGGCGATGCGGCGGGCAGCGGTCGCGAGGTCGGCGCCGGGTTCGACGACGGCGGGGCTCTTGCCGCCCAGCTCCAGGGTGACCGGGGTGAGATGGCGGGCCGCGGCGGTCATGACGATGCGCCCGACCGTGCCGTTGCCGGTGTAGAAGATGTGGTCGAAGCGCTGTGCCAGCAGGTCGGTCGTCTCCTCCACGCCTCCCTCGACGACGGCCACGGCCTGCGGGTCCAGGACCCGGGGCAGCCAGTGGGCGAGCACGGCCGAGGTCGCGGGGGCGACCTCGCTGGGCTTGAGGACCACGCTGTTGCCGGCGGCCAGGGCACCGATGACCGGCGCCAGCGCCAGATTGACCGGGTAGTTCCAGGGGGCGATGACCAGCACGACGCCCAGCGGCTCACGCACGGTCCAGGCCCGGGACGGCATCAGCGACAGGGGCACGGAGACCCTGCTCGGACGCAGCCACCGGTCGAGATGACGCAGGGTGTGGTCGATCTCCCTGACGAGGAAGCCGATCTCCATCATGTGCGACTCGGTCGCGCTCTTGCCGAGGTCGGTGTGCAGCGCCTGCGCGAACACGTCCTCATGCTCCGTCAGCAGACGTCTCAACGCCTGCAGCTGCTGCTTGCGCCAGGCGACGGACTTGGTACGGCCGGTGTCGAACGTGGCACGCAGTCGCGCGACCGTCTCCGCCGCAGGGGCCGCCGCAGCGGCGATGTCCGGCTGACCGCCGATGGGTGCGTTGGTGTCCATAGCCAGAAGCATATACGAAACGAAAGTCTTTCGTTTCGTTTGCTTGTATACTGGTCGTGTGACCTATGCCACCCTTACTCAACGTTCCCTACGGCAACCCGACCATCCAGCGCGCTCCGCCGCCCACACGTCCCGCCGGACCTCTTCGGGAGCCGCCCGATGACCGGGGCACAGGCACGCCGGGGGCGCCCCCGCGATGCCTCCCGCGACCGTGCGCTGCTGGAGGCGACCATGGCCGTTCTTACCGAGAGCGGTTACCGCGCACTCACCACCGCCGCCGTCGCGGCCCGCGCCGGAGTGTCCACCGCCACCCTCTACCGCCGCTGGCCCTCCAAGGAGGTCATGGTCGTCGACGCCGCCGCCGCCTACGCCCAGGAACTCACGACGCAAACCGACACCGGCACACTCGAAGGTGACCTCCGCGCCCTGCTCCGGGACAAAGCGGCTTCCCTGACAGGGAGAGAAGGAGGGGTGTTGCAGACCTTGATCGGCGAGGCCCCGCACAACACCCCGCTGGCCGAGGCCCTCACGAACGTGTTCGTGCTGCCCATGCGCCGGCGCATGGAGGAGATCACGCAACGTGCGGCGGAACGAGGCGAGATCCCGCCGGTAGACCACGCCGACCTGCTCGGCGACCTGGTCATCGGCCCCATGGTCAGCAGGTTCTTCCTCACCCCCCTGCCGCCGGACCAGGTGGACGCGGCAACCGCGGCGGAGACCGCCGACCGCCTCCTGCCCTTCCTCCTGCGCGCCGTCGGGCACCAAGGGCACGTCTGAGCGAAGCGGCCCCCGAACGCGTCCAAGAAGGGCAGGTTCATCGGGGCCGCCTTTCGAGGAACCATGCCGCCAGGAACCAGGCGGACGGTGACGCAGAAGACGGCCCGGGACCACCTTTGAGATCGGTGCCCTACTGCGCCGCGCGCCTGGGAGCGGCGGGCGTCGGGCGGGGTGACGGACCTTGTCCCTGCCGAAATCGACACTCAAGGCCTCCACCCGTGTGGCCTCGCAGAGCAGCACGGGCACAAGGAAGGACGAGGCAGCCGGGGGCCAGTGGTGGCGTATAGGCCCTTGGCCGCCTTCTCCTCGTCGACATGGATCCCCCGGCAGCCGCCCGGTGACGTCGGTGAACCCGCCGATCCACAGAACCGACTTCGCCCCCGGCGCCGGTGACCAGAAGGGGATCGTCTTATGGCATCCACGTGCCTCTACTGACCTTTTCGGGTTGCGTTCGGGTGGTGACGTTGGGTGATCCCCGCGGTATGCCGGTGTTATGCGGTTCGCGGAGGGTGGGGGCCTGACTGCTGAGCGGCGGGCTGCGCGTGAGGCGATCCGGCTGGAGGCCGGGCGGAGGTTCGCACGGGGTGACAGGACCTCGGATATCGCCAAGGACCTTCGGGTGAGCGAGCGTTCGGTGGAGCAATGGCGCCGCAACCGGCGTGAGGGCGGAGTGGAGGGTCTGAAGTCGAAGGGACCCGCGAATCTGCCGAAGCTGTCGGACGAGCGGTTCGCTCTGCTGGAGAAGGAGCCGGCCAAAGAGCCGGGCCGCGCATGGCTGGGAAGATCAGCGGTGGACGCTGGAACACGTCGCCATGCTGATCGGCCGCCAGTTCCGGATCAGCTGCCCGATCGCGGGAGTGTGGCGGCTCCTGCACCGCCAGGGCTGGTCGTGGCAGAGCCCTGCCCGACGGGCGCTGGAACGCGACGAGCATGCGGTCGAGCTCTGGAAGCAGGACGTGTGGCCGCAGGTGGAAGGACCGCGGCGGCGTTCGTGGCCTGGATCGTCCTGGAGGACGAGGCCGGATTCGCGATGGCGCCGCCCGCCCCCACCTGGGGCCGGCGCGGGCAGACTCCCGTGGTGAGAGTGCGGGGACGCTCCCGGCGGCGGATCTCCATCGCCGCGGCGTGCTGCTACCGGCCCGGCGACAGGTTCGGCTGATCTACCGGCCCCGCTTCCACTCGCCCCTCAAAGGAGCACGCAAGAGTTTCGCCTGGCAGGACTACCGCAACCTCCTGGTCCGCGCGCACCTGCAGCTCGGCGCCCCGATCGTTGTCGTCCGGGACGATTTGAACACCCATCGTGCCGCCGGCCTGAGGAGGTACGCAGCCGACCACGACTGACCCACCATCGTCCAACTTCAGTCCTGCAGCCCGGACTTGAACCCGGTGGAAGGTGTCTGGTCCCTGTTACGGCGCGGGTGGATGGCCAACACCGCATTCAGCGATCCCGACCACCTCGCCCGTACCATCCGCCGAGGCCTCGCCCACATCCAGCGCCATCCCGAACTCATCGACGGCTGCCTCACCGAAACTGGTCCGACCCTTGCCTCAGACGCCCGAAGACAATCCGCAAAGGTCAGTAGTGGTTCTTCAGGTACAGGCGGGGAGCGGGACCGACAGGGCGCTGGACAGGACGTCCGACTGCGTACACGATCGTGCTCATGACACCCGAGGAAGCCATTGTCGCCACTGCCGACCGGATCGCGGTGCTGCTGGAGGCGGGAGCCGACCCGCGGACGCCGTTGCCTGGCGCGGAGTGGACGGTGGGGGAGGCGGCGGCGCACCTCGCGCTAGCAGGCAAGCTGATGGCGGACATCGGGGCGGGCGAGGACCGTCCCTACGGCGATGGGACGCCGAGCGGTCTCGCGGCGGCCAACCGTGCGGCTCTGGCTGTCTTCCCGCAGCGGGATCCGGCGGTCCTCGGCGCGGAGATCGCGGACAGGGCCCGGGCCTTCGTTGCGGCCGCGGCCGGTTGCAGTCCGCGGGAGGCGGTGCTGACGCCGATGGGGCCGATGGATAGGGCCACCCTGGGCTCGTACCTGCTCACGCACCTGCTCGGGCACGGATACGACATCGCGGTCGCGCTGCGCGGGCCGCACATGGTCGACCGAGAAGTGGTCGCGTTCACGCTGCCCTTCATACGACTGGCCATGCCGCGTGTAGTGAACCCCGGCGCGGCCGGCCACCATGCGTGCTATCTGTTGCGGATCGGCCGCGACCGCTTCGCCGTCACCTTCGCGGACGGCGTGCCCACGGTCACCGACACCCCGCCCAGGCGCCCCGATTGCACGATAGCCATCGACCCCGTCGCCTTCCTCCTCCTCGCCCTGGGCCGCTGGACCGCCCCCACCGTCATGGCCCGCGCCAAGGTCGTCGTCTGGGGCCGCAAACCGTGGCTGGGCCTGCGCTTCCCGACGCTCTTCACAGCGCCATAGAGAGCGAGCAGATTGCCACCGGACAGCCGCAGAGGTCTCAGGGTCCTCAGAGGTCGAGGGCCAGGCGGTCGCCGCAGGAGCGGGACACGCACAGGAACATGCAGTCTTTCGCGGCCCTCTGGTGATCGGCGAGGCGCGAGTCGCGGTGATCGGGACGGCCTTCCAGGGCCGGGGTGAGGCACCTGCCGCACGTACCCTGCTCGCAGGAGGCGAGCACCTCCGCCCCGGCCCTGCGTACCGCCTCCAGCACCGAGACGCCCAGGGTGACCGTGACCGTGCGTCCCGTGCGCCGCAGGTCGACCTCGAAGACGGTGTCCCGTACCGGTGCGGCCTGTTCGGCGGCGGTAGAACGCTCGGTGCGCAGCGCGTACGGCGGCCAGACGGCACAGGCGGCTTCCAGGGCGGCGAGGAGCGGGGCGGGACCGCAGCAGTAGACCTTGGTGTCCGTGCGCGGGGTGCCGAGCCGGGCGGCGAGGTCGAGCAGTCCGCACTCGTCCTGCGGGACGATGTGCACCCGCTCGCCATCGGCGGCCGACAGCTTTTCGTGGAAGGCTATGGACGCCCGGGTCCGTCTGCAGTACAGCAACTGTGAGTCGGCGCCGAGCAGTTCGGCCCGGTAGATCAGCGGCAGCGGGGTGATGCCGATGCCACCTGCGATGAACAGGTACTTCTCCGACGGCACCAGCGGGAAGTGGTTACGCGGCCCACTGACGCCGACCCGATCGCCCGGGCTCGTGTGTCGTGCACATAGGCGGAGCCGCCGCGGCCCTGCGGCTCGCGCAGAACGGCGATCCGGTACGTGTATGCGTCCCACCGGTTCCCGCACAGCGAGCTCACGAACGCGTCGAAGGGGACGCTCGCACCATGACCGAATCCTCTCAGCTTGTTCTTTCTTTCCAGCCTCGAACGACGCCTCGAACTGGGTCGCTCACCTGGGGATTCGCCGGACGTGGGTGCGACCTCCGTCTGATCCTGTGCTCCGACCGCTGCTGCCCGAGCACCGTCGTGGGCACGGAGCGATGTACGGCGGTCTGAACCACGGCCGGCTCGACGTGGACCGGCTGCGGACTGTCCTGGCCGGACTGTCGCTCCCACTCCTGCGCCCAGTGCCGAGTTGCTTGGCACCTCCGAGTCTGGCGCGGTACGGCACAGGATCCATTATCAGGACGTGTACCCGCAGTCGACAGCCTCCCGGACCCGATGCCGCCAGTGAGGGCAGTTCCTCCTCCATGTCGTCCATGAGCGTGCCGACCAGTCGAGATCCGCAACAGCTGAACGGCCTCTGCCTTACCCCGATGACGAGTTCTGGCACGACTTCCGTAAAGCGATCACGATTAGTGATCGGCGCATGTTTCGAGTGCGTGGAGGATCTGTCGCACTTCTGCCATGCCGACAAGCTTGCGGACGCGCGTCGCGTCGAGGTTCGCTGCCGCGTACGCCGCCCGGGCACCGAGGTCGAGATCCGCCTCCTCGCGCCCGAGCGCTTCGATCAGGGCGAGGACATCCTGGCCGGTCGAGGACGCGCGATAGGAGCCGTCGGGCGCCGCGCCACCGGGCCAGTATCCGCGCTGTGCGGGCGCTACCGCCCAGTACCCTTCCTGTGCAAGGCGGCCGAGAAGCCCTGCCCAGCTGGCGGCATGGTCGGGAAAACCGTGGAGGCACACAACGAGTGGCCCGCTGCCGGCCTCAAGGATCGGAACCTCCAGCCCGCCTGCCAGAACCGTCCGATGACGGACACGGTCAGCCGCCTGGGACCTACCGGTCGGGGAGCCCTCGGCAAATGACGGTCGCCGGGTCACCTGTGTCATGCGTTCGACCTCCAAGCCGCCTTCGCGGCGTCGCGGTCCTGCAAGCCCGGACCGAGTAGTTGAGTTCTGTGTTCTGCTCCAGCCGAAAGAACGGCCAGATGCGGCACCCGTGCGACGCGCACTGCGCCTACTCGCGCCCGACGGCCGGTGCCGAACATGCCCTCCACTCCCGGCGAGGGCAGAGCCCACGTGCCAGAGATGCGGAATGATCTTTCCGCTGGCCAGATGCGCGGCGGACACGACTGCGCCGACCGACGAGCGCCGTGCCACCCACAGCCGAAAGACCCGATCGCTGGTGCCACACGCAGTGCCGCGCCACACCGTCACCCGGAGCCCCTCCCGGCGCCCGAGGGCCTGTACGGTCCGGTCGGCACCGGAGGTTGTCGTCATGCGAGGCCTCCTGACGGCGAGAAGCCACGATGGACGCAATGACCGTAAGTCTTTCAATTATTTCACTCAAGTGCATGTACTCTTCGGCACGCCCTCACCTCTGACCCAACGAGGTGAGGGAATATTGAAATGATCAAAAAGATTACAGTCATTCCAGAATGAGGCCTCCCATGTCACAGCCAGCAGGCAACACGGCAGTCGGCGTCCCTCAGGTGGACCGGACTGGACGAGGGCGTTCGACACGCAGTCCCACGCGGCCTTCGTTCAGGCCTTCGCCCTGGACGTCGTCCTGGAGGCGACACTGCTCACCCGTCCGGTCGAGGGCCAAGAACGGGTCGCCCGCGTGATGACGGTGATGAGCAACACCTACGAGTTCCTGCAGTTCACCCATCAGGCGACCAGCGGCCGCCGTACCTACCGGGAGTGGACGGCGCCAGCCCTCGGCGGGCTGCAGCTGAAGGGCGTGACCGTTCTCGTCCGCGACCAACAGGGCCGTATCGAGGCGGCGGCCATCCACCATCGCCTCCTCAACGAAAGCCTCCTGCTCTCCGAACACGCCGGGCGGCAGCTGCTCGACGTCCTCGGCCCGGACGGCTGCTACGACCCGACGCTCCGCACGCGCTGACGCGCCCGGTGGGCTCGCAGATTCTCCGGGTTGCCGCAGGTCCTGGTGGAGTGCCACACACCGCTGTTGTTGCGGGAGCGGTCGAAGAAGGCCGTCGTGCAACGGGCGTTGCGGCAGATCTTGAGGCGGCGCCAGGTGTCCGCCTGCTGGGCCTGGAACATCTCAAGGAGCACCAAGGCTGCCACATACCGCCAGCCCTGTCCGCGCGGCTGAAGGACGACCCGTCCGTTGCGGTCCATCCGCAAGGCCGCCGCCGCGACATGAACGGCGGGCGCCACGTCAGCGTCGTCGCCGCGTGGGCCGTCGCCGTCCGGCGAGGCGAGAAGCCGCCTCAGCTCGGCACGCAGGCCGCGCAGTTCCTCGAGATCATTCTCGGTGAGGTGCACCTGCGCTGCAGCCTGCGCCGCCTCCCGGGCCCAGCAGTCCAGAGCCTGATCGACCCATGCCTGCGCCTCGGCGAGGTCGTCCAGAAGATCGGCCGCCCGGGGCCGGCCGGCGGAGATGGTGTTGAGCAGGTCGTGCACCAGCGCCAGCCCGAGCGGTGCGGGATCAACCTCGTACCGCGTGGACGCGGACCACGCCATGGCCCTGCCCCCTTCACTCGTCGTTCCGCCGACATGACCGTGGTCATGTGGCCACTGCCTCAGGGTACGGCACCCCTGCCACCTTGAATGGAAATGAGCTATGGGCTTACAGTCATTTCAGTTGAATCGGCAACGCAGCCGCACGAAGGGTGTCGCTCATGAGCTCGTCAGCCCCCACAGGCCCCAAGACGCTCCTTGTGCTCCGGAGCGCAAGAACGGTGGCGGCACCGACGTCGCGGTGCTGATGACCCACTCATCACCGCGGAGCATGTCGGCGCCGTCGTACCGCCACGCCTCCCCGACGCCCGCACTGCCGTCGTCGACACAGGAGGTCACTGGCCACGCCCAGGGCCGCCCGGCGCGCTCGCCGCACACCTCGACGCGTTCCTGGCCTCGTATCGCTGACAGCCCGGACCCGACCCGCCCCGCGCACACCGGCCCCTGCTGACGACCGTCGCCGCCGACGACCTCACCCTGCCGGCCTCGCGCCGGCGTCCTACAAGCAAGCCCTGGAACCCGGGCGGCTGACGCTCATCGGCCAAGGCCGCTTCGCCCCGTACAGCACGCAGTTCCCCACCGCCGCGCAATCCGCCCCCACCTGGTTTTTGCGACCGCCTCACCCGATGGGCCGCGAGCCCGCCCGCACTGTCCCGAGCCAAGGAAATGCCATGCCCGTTCTCACCCACTCCATCGATGGCGATGTCGCCACGATCGTCCTCGACAACCCCCCACAGAACCGCTTCGCGCCCGAGTTCACCCAGGAGCTCAGCGACTCCGTCGACGCCATCACGCGCAGCCCGGCCCGCGCCGTCGTGCTGCGGGCCGAGGGACCCGACTTCAGTTACGGTGGCGACTTCCGCCCCTGGGTCGACGCCGACCGCACCGGCCTGCGAGCCGACTTCGACCTGGCCATGGCCGCGATCAACCGGTTCGAACAGCTTCCCCTCCCGGTCGTGGCCGCAGTCCAGGGACTGTGCTTCGGCGGCGGGTTCGAACTCGCGCTGCGCGCCGACATCATCCTCGCCGCCGAGAGCGCCCGCTTCGGCCATCCCGAGCAGTCCCTCGGCATCGTCACCCTCCTCGGCGGCATCCACCGCGTGGCCGAACGGGCCGGCCGGGCCCGCGCCTTCGAATGGGCACTGACCTCCGAGCAGGTACCCGCATCGACGATGGCCGACGCCGGGGTCATCAACCGCGTCGTCCCCGACGACGAACTGCGCACCGAAGCCGAGGCCTTCGCCCGGAAGATCGCCCAGGGCCCCACCCGGGCGCACGTCGTGCACAAGGCGTTGCTGCGCGCCTGGGCCACAGGCGGCATCCCGGCCGCCGACCAGCACCTGTTCGACCTCGCCGTCCCTCTCTTCGAGACCGAGGACGTCAAGGACGGCCTGGCCTCCGCCGCCAAGGCCCTCAAAGAGGGCCGCCCCCGGCCCGTCCTCCCCTTCAAGGGCCGCTGATCCCCCCACTCCCCCTCACCCGCCGCCAGCCAGAGGACACCACATGATCATCGATTCCGCGGACCTGGACGCGAAGTCCGCCTACAAGCTGCTCATCGGCAGTGTCATTCCCCGCCCCATCGCCTGGGTGAGCACCATGTCCACCGAGGGTGTGGGCAATCTGGCCCCCATCTCCTTCTTCACGGTCGTCGGGCGCAAGCCGCCCCGGATCTCGCTGTCGTTTCAGCCGCGCTCGGACGGCGCCACGCTCAAGGACAGCTTCGTCAACATCCGGGACACCGGCGAGTTCGTGACCAACATGGCCACCCTGCCGCAGATCGAGGGATTGAACCGCAGCGCCTTCGAGTTCGAGCCCGACGTCGACGAGTTCGATGCGGTCGGGCTGGAGAAGGAGCCGTCCGAGGCCGTCCGCCCGCCCCGCATCAAGGGAGCGCCCATCGCGTTCGAGTGCACCGTCGAGCACATCTTCTCGGCACCCGACGGACTCAGCAACGCCGTCTGGGGCAATGTGGTGCGCTTCTACATCAGGGACGACCTCTATGTGGGCGGCCGGATCGACTTCGGTGCCATCGCTCCGGTGGGACGACTCGCCGCCGAATACACCCTGGTGAACAACGCGTTCGTGCCACCGCTCGACCCTGCGGTGCTCCAAGAGCACTCCGGACGCCGGATGGAACGCCTGGACCAGAAGGACGCGCACTACTCGCCGATCGACACGCCCGACTGGTCGCCGTCCGGCTCCACCACCTCCGTCGACTGACAGTAAGGGTAGAGGTGACCCTGTCGGCGGGGACCGGCTCGCCGATCGATCGGAGTCCCGTCCGGCTTCGCCAGACATCATCACCGGGCATCGCGCATCGCACATCGCGGATGGAACAACGTCACCCCACAGCCGGTCGGCGCCGAATCGGAAGACGTCCCAGTGCCGGATGGCAAGCCTGTGCTACCAGGTGGGCTGTGGGCCGCCGAGGCCAACCGCACAGGTCGGCCCCCACGTCCCTCGACCACGGCTCCCGGCACCTGCCGGGCGTGGGCCAGGGGCCGGAGGCGCGCGATGCGACATCCGGCCGGAGCCTCTGCCGGGCTACCAGGAGGCCAGTGAGCCGTCCGTGTTGCGCCAGACCGGATTGCGCCAGCGGTGGCCTCGTTCGGCGGCGGCCCGGACCGCGTCCTCGTCGATGGTGATGCCGAGACCGGGCGCGGTGGGGCGGTCGATATAGCCGTCGCGGAACGTGAAGGGCGTGGTGTCGGCAAGGTAGTCCAGCAGTCCGCTGCTGTCGCCGTAGCCAATGCCAAGTGCCTGTTCCTGGATGAGGAAGTTGGGGATCGCGAAGTCGAGCTGCAGACTCGCCGCGAGGGCGATGGGGCCCAGCGGGCAGTGCGGTGCCACCAGGACGTCGTACGCCTCGGCCATCGCGGCGATGCGGCGGCTCTCGGAGATTCCTCCGGCGTGGCTGATGTCGGGCTGGGCCACGGCGATGCCGTCCGAGAGCACCGAGCGGAAGTCCCAGCGCGAGTACAGCCGTTCGCCGGTGGCGATGGGGATGGAGGTGGAACGCACCACGGCGCCGAGGTCCCGGGAGAACTCCGGAAGCACGGGCTCTTCGACGAAGAGCGGCAGAAGCGGCTCCAGGTGGGGCAGGACGCGACGGGACATCGCCCCGCTGAACCGGCCGTGGAAGTCCAGCGCCAGGTCGCGCTCCGGCCCGATGGCCTCGCGAACCGCGGCCACTCCGTCCACGATGGCGTTGATCGCGGCGGGCGTGGCGAGCGGCTCCAGCTGGCCGCAGGGGTTCAGCTTGACCGCCGTCATGCCCTTGGCGACCTGCTCTGCGGCCGATTCGGCCAGCTCCTCAGGGGTTTCGCCACCGACCCAGCCGTAGACGCGGACCCGGTCGCGTACGTGGCCGCCGAGGAGCTGGTGGACCGGGACGCCGTGAGTCTTGCCCGCGATGTCCCACAATGCCTGGTCGATTCCCGCCAGGGCGCTGTTCAGGACGACTCCGCCGCGGTAGAAGCCGCTTTTGGCGAGCACCTGCCAGTGCTCCTCGATGCGGGCGGGGTCCTGGCCGAGCAGGTAGTCGAACATCTCCTCGACACAACGGGCGACGGTGTGGGCCTTGCCCTCGACTATGGGCTCACCCCAGCCGGAGATTCCCTCGTCGGTGTCGACGCGCAGGAACAGCCAGCGCGGTTCGACGAGAAAGAGTTCGTATCCAGTGATCTTCATGTGATGGACCTCCGGGTCCTGTGCTGTGTACGGCTCGATGGCTGGGCTGAGGGCTGGGGGGCGTGGTCGAAAGCGGGCGCAGGAAACTGTCCGCTCGCCGGGACGAAAGGGGCGTTGGTTCGCGGGAAGCCCGCGTGCGAGGGGTGCGGAGGCTCGGGAGGCTCAGGCTCAGGCAGGGGCGGGGGCAGGGGTGTGGGCCCCATCAGCCGAGGCCCCGGGCCTACTCCTGGGAGCTGATGCTGCGACCGCCGTCCACGAGCAGGTTCTGCCCGGTGACGAAGGAGGCGTCCTCGGAGGCGAGGTAGGCCACGGCGGCGGCGATGTCCTCGGGGGCACCGAGCCGGCCGACCGGCGTGCGCGCGATGGTCTGCGCTTTGTACTCCGCGGGTGTGTCGGCCCACAGGGCGGTCACCACGGCTCCGGGCAGGACGGAGTTGAACCTGATCCGGCCTCCGTACTCGACGGCCAACTGGCGTACCAGGGCGTCGATCCCGCCCTTGGCCGCGGCGTAGGCGGGGAAGCCCTTGAAGCCGATGGCCGCGTGCACGGACGAGGTGATCACCACCGCGCCGGTGACCGTCCTGAGGAGGGGCACCCCGGCCCGGACGCCGTAGAACACCGAGTCGAGGCAGAGCCGCAGTTGGTCGTGCCAGGCGGCGTCGTCGAGTTCGTGCGCCGCTCCGGGCAGGTTGCGGCCCACGTTGAGGTGGAGCACATCGAGGCGCCCGGTCCAGGACTCGGCCTCGGCGACGGCCGCGGCCCACTGACTCGGGGAGGTCGCGTCGAGGGGCCGGTCCCGGGCCCGCCCGCCGTCCGCGCGGATGACCTCGGCCACGCGCCGGGCGGCATCGGCGTCCACGTCGGTGACGAGGACGGACGCCCCCTCGGCCGCCAGTCGGCGGGCGGTGGCCGCCCCGATGCCGGAGCCGGCCCCGGTGAGCAGGGCCGTCCGGCCGGTGAAACGTGCCGGTGCGGCGGCGACGGTCATGGCGTTTCTCCTGGTTCCGCGGGTCTGGCCGTGGAGCCGCGCAGCACCAGCCGCGGCTCGGTCGGTACGACGACGTCTCCCACCGGCCTGTTCTCGATAGTGGCGACCAAGGCGTCCACGGCAGCGGTCCCCAGCTCGTACAGGGGCATCGCGACGGTGGTCAGCGGGGGATGGAGGTGTGCGGCCACGGGCAGGTCGTCGTTGCCGACCACCGAGACGTCCTCCGGGATCCGGAGGCCGAGGTTTCTGATCGCGGCCATGGCGCCTATCGCCTGGGCGAGCGAGCTGGTGTAGAGCGCGGTGACCGGCGGGTGCGCACTGCCGGCGGCGGGACGCAGCAGCTCCCGCGCGGCGGAGCCGCCGCCGTCCTCGGTGAAGTCCCCGGACGCGATGGGAGCCGCGTCCAGTACCAGGGCCTCGGCGTGGCGCCGGAACGCCTGCTTGCGGACCTCGCTGGGGGTGATCCCTGCGGGACCCGCGATGTGGCCGACCCTGCGGTGACCGAGGCCGTACAGGTGGTCGAGCGCGGTCACGCTGGAGCGGGCGACATCCATGGTGACATTGCGGCCGGACCCCTCCACGGAGCGGTTGAGGAACACGTGGGGGACCGGACTGTGGTTCAGGGTGTCCAGCAGGGGGTGGCCGGGGCGGGCCGAGGCGATGAGCAGTCCGTCGACCCTGCCCTCCTGCACCAGGTCGTTGAAGGAGTCGTCGGCCTCCTGCCCGTCGAAGTCCTCCGCCAGCAGGGAGAGGTAGCCCAGCTCGCGGGCACGCTGATAGGCGCCGCGGGCGATGGTGACGTACGTGGGGTTGGCGAGGGCGGGGATCAGCAGGGCCAGCGCGTGGGTGCTGGCTCCGGCCAGGGCCCGGGCCCCGGAATGGGGCCGGTAGCCGAGCTCCTCGGCGGCCTCATGGACGCGTCGGCGTGTCTCCGGCCGCACGGACAGGTCCTGCCGGCCGTTGAGCACCTTGGACACGGTGGCCTTCGAGACTCCGGCCGCGTGCGCCACATCCACGAGCCTGGCACGGACGGGTTGTTCCGGCACGGGCCCCCCTCTTCGGTAGGTGTCGCCTCCTGGCCCCCTGGCGCGGGCCGGGAGTGACTTGGAAGTACCTCTTGACACTTTCTGGAAACGCAACTTAACGTTCGCGAAAGTTTCAGTCAACCGGTTTCCTCAGACGGAAATAAGCACTAGAACTAACCAGAGCACTAGAAACCGGGCATAGCCACACTGCTAGCTATCGGCCAAACCTGACATGGAGTCAGCTGGTCGAACACCCCGAGCCCACCGCCGACGCGACCACCGTCGCACCCGCGGTTCGCCGGACCGGAGCACGCACTCGTCCACGCAGACGGACGCGCTCGGTCCAGGGCGGCAACACCGCTGCCGAGCCGGTGTTCCACCGGCCGCCGTGCTCCTCACGTCCGCTCGTCGCGGCATCCCCTCATGCCGCAATGGACCCCGTCGTACGTCCCGTAGCCGCGTACGCCCCGCCACGAAAGGCCCATCAGCATGCCCATGTCGACGACGACCTCTCTCGACAGACGGCGCTTCCTCGCCGTCTCCGCCGGAACCGCGCTCGCCGCGACCGGTCTGTCCGCCTGCGCCGGCTCGGCCGGCACCGGCGCGAGCGGATCCGGGAGCGGTAAGACGACGCTCACCGTCATGACGGTGGAGAACGAGTGGGACAAGAAGACGCTCAAGGCCGCCGAAGAGGCGCTGGGGATGAACATCGACGTCATCATCTGGGACGCCACCAAGCTCAACGCCATGCTGGCCGCGAAGAACGCGCCGGACGTCGTCCGCGGTTTCGGCGCGACCGAGACCCCGTACTTCGCCGCCCGCGGCCTGATGACCGACCTGGACCCGTACTTCGCCAAGAGCTCGGTGCTGAAGCCCTCCGACCTCGACCCGGTCAACGACGTGTGGCGCTACGACGGCAAGAAGCAGGGTGCCGGCCCGCGCTACGGCATGGCCAAGGACTACTCCCAGGACTCCATGTTCTGGTACCGCACCGACCTGTTCGAGGCCGCCAAGCTGGACGCGCCCAGCGCCACCGAACCGATCTCCTGCGACGAGTGGCTCGACCTCGGCAAGAAGCTGGTCAAGCGCCGCCTGGGCAAGGTCAAGGTGTACGGCCTGAACGCCACCGGCATGGGCGTCTTCCCGCAGCTCATGGGCATGACCGCCTCCGCCGGCGGCAGCCTGTTCGCCGAGGACCTGGCCACGGTGGACTTCTCCTCCCCGGAGGCGCGCAAGGCACTGCAGTGGTACCTGGACTACGCGAAGGCCGACATAGGCCCCAGCGTCGTCAACCCCAACCCGGACGGCTGGGACGGCCCCACCTACCAGGCCAACCGGATGGCGATGAGCTGCAACGGCTACTGGTTCGGCGGGCTGATCGGCGCCGACCCCAAGCTCGCCGACGTCTCGCGCTTCGCGCCAGCGCCGCAGCTCGGCGGCACCCGCGTCAGTTCCTGCTTCGGCGCCACCGGCTTCTGGATCCCGAGGGACGCCAAGAACAAGGACGCCGCCTGGAAGTTCTTCGAGTGGTACTTCGGCGGCAAGCCCGCGCAGGAGCGGGCCGCCAGCGGATGGGGCATCCCCTCGCTGACCTCCCTGCGCTCGAAGATGCCGCAGACCAACGCCTTCCAGAAGCAGGCGTTCCAGGTGCAGGAGCAGGAGCTGCCGCACTTCTCGGTGCTCAGCTTCACCCCGTACGCCCAGCAGGCCGCGCTGGAGGGCGTGCTCAACAAGGTGCTTCCCGGTGCCGTGAAGTCCGGGACGTCCGCAGGCAAGGTCGCCGACCAGCTCAACTCCCGGATGAACGAGCAGCTCGCCCAGGGCAAGGAGCTCGTGGGGTGAGCACCGATCAGATCACCGTGCCGGGCGCGCAGTCTCCCTCCGGGGAGACGGCCGCCCGGCCCGGGCCCCGCGCCGGCCGACACGCCGGTCGCAGAGCCCGCTCGCTGACCACCCGCCGGGCCCTCTCCTTCTACGTGTTCGCCGGACCCTGGGTGCTGGGCTTCCTCACCCTGACGGCCTTCCCGCTCGGCTACGCCCTGTGGCTGAGCCTGACCAATGCCGACGGACTGTCGAACAACTCCCGCTTCGTCGGCCTGGACAACTACCGGGAGGTTCTCAGCGACCCGGAGACGATGTCCTCCCTGGCCCGTACCGGCGTCTTCACCGCTGTCACCGTGCCGCTGACCATCGCAGCGGGGCTGTTGCTCGCCGTGCTGGTCAACCAGCCGATCCGGGCCCGCGGGCTGTTCCGCACCCTGCTGTACCTGCCCGCGGTCGTCCCGCCCGTGGGTGCCGCCCTCACCTTCAAGCTCATCTTCGACCGGGACTCGGGCGCCGCCAACGGCGTCCTGGACGCCCTTCACCTCGACGGCGTCAGCTGGCTGATGGACCCCTACGCCCGCTGGGTCCTGATCACCCTGACCCTGTGGGGCGCCGGCAACGCCATGATCATCTCGCTGGCGGGGCTCCAGGAAATCCCCAAAGAGCTCCACGAGGCCGCCCGCATGGACGGGGCGAACACCTGGCAGTCTTTTACCAAGATCACCCTGCCGATGCTCTCCCCTGTGCTGTTCTTCCAGGTCATCACAGGCATCATCGCCGCCGTGCAGAGCTTCCTGCCGCTGCTGATCTCCCTCGACCCCACCCCCAGGGGCGTCACGGCCGTACCCGAGGGCAACTACCTGTTCATGATCCACGTGTTCGCCCAGTACTTCGCCAACGGTCGTTACGGATACGCCTCCGCGATGCTCTGGGTGCTGTTCCTGATCATCATCGCGGTCACCTTCCTCGTCTTCAGGCTCAGCAAGGGCGCCGTCTTCTACTCCGTCGCCCCGGAGTCGGACAAGCCGTCCCGGCCGCGCACGATCGGAGGCAAGTGATGGTGTTCCCCCGCAGAAGTGCCGTCTACATGCTGCTGGTCGGCGCCCTCGTCCTCTTCCTCGGCCCGTTCGGCTGGCTGCTGGACACCGCCCTGAAGGATCCCTCGGAGCTGCGCGCGCTGCCCATCCACTGGTGGCCGCACCACCCCAGTTTCAGCAACTTCCGGGACGCCCTGACCCAGATCGACTACCTCGGCTACGCCCGCAACTCCCTGACGATCGCCACCCTCTACGCCGTCCTGGTCACCCTGGCCTCGGCGTGGGCGGGGTACGGCTTCGCCCGTCTCAACGCGCCCGGCAAGCGGCTGATCTTCTCCGTCCTGCTGTCCACGATGATGCTGCCGCAGGTTCTCACCCTCATCCCGACCTATCTGCTGTTCGCCAAGATGCACCTCACCAACACCTATGTGCCGTGGGTGCTGTGGGGCCTGTGCGGAGCCCCGTACCTGATCTTCCTGTTCCGGCAGTTCTTCTCGAACATGCCCAAGGAACTGGAGGAGGCCGCGATCGTGGACGGCTGCGGGCAGATCCGCATCTTCTGGCGGATCTTCCTGCCGCAGTCCTGGCCGGTCATCGCCACCAGCCTGATCCTGTCCTTCAGCTGGACCTGGGGCGACTACATCGCGCCCGCCCTGCTGCTGGACGACACCCACACCACGCTCGCGGTCAAGCTCGCCTACGGCTACCACAACGCGCACGGTGCACCGCTCGGGAACCTGGTCGCCGCGGGCGCGGTGATGTACGTCGTCCCGGTGCTGGCGTTGTTCCTCATCGTGCAGCGAGGCTTCGTCACCGGCGCCGCCACCTCCGGACTCAAGTGACCCACCCCCACCGACGCACCCGCTGAGCCACCCTCACCGCCGCACCGGCTGGTCCGCCCTGCCGACGCACCTCCGATCCGCGTCACCGACGCACCCCGCCAGCAAAGGAACCCGCATGACCGACACCCAGGGAATCCTCATCTCCCCCACGGCGGTGGGGTCATGACCGAGCGTCCCGCCCTCACCCCGCAGCTCGGCCGGACCCGGGTCATGGCCATCCTGAGGTCGGCCGACGCCTCCGCACTGCCCGCCGTGGCCCGGGCCCTCGCCGCCGGCGGCGTCACCTGCCTGGAGATCACTCTGACCACCGCCGGGGCGCTCGACGCGCTGGCCGCCGTCCGGGCGGAACTCGGCCCCGGCGTGGCGGTCGGCGCGGGCACTGTGATCACCGGCGACCAGGCCAAAGACGCCCTGGCGGCGGGAGCGGAGTTCCTGGTCGCCCCCGTCGTGGACACCGACGTCGTCCGCGACGCGGCCCACCGGGGTGTCCCGTGCTACCCGGGAGCCTGGACACCGACCGAGGTGTCCCAGGCATGGCGGGCCGGCGCCGCCGCCGTCAAGCTGTTCCCCGCGAGCACGGGCGGCCCCGCCCACCTGCGCCAACTGCGGGCGCCCCTGCCCGACATCCCCCTCGTCGCCGTCGGCGGCGTCGGCATCGACGAGGCGCGGGACTACCTGGACGCGGGCGCCTGCGCGGTCGGCATCGGCTCCCCGCTCCTGCGCGGGGCGGACCGGGACCCGACCCCGCAGGCACTGGACGCCCTCACCACGAGGGCACGCACCCTGCTGGACGCGGTACGGGCCGGAGAGGCGAGAACGTGAACACCTCCTCACCCCCGGCCGGCGAGCCCTATCTCGTCACCCTCGGCGACGTACTCGCCGTCATGGCGGCCCGGGGCCCCGGGCTGTTCGCGCTCGGTACGACACTGCGCCTGGGGATCGCCGGCGCGGAGTCCAACGTCGCCGTCGGGGTCAGCCGGCTCGGCGGATCCGCGACCTGGATCGGCCGGGTCGGCGACGACGAACTGGGCGACCTCGTCCTGCGGGAACTACGGGCCGAAGGGGTCACCACCGTCGCCGCGCGCGATTCCGCCCCCACCTCCCTGCTGCTGAAGGAACGCCGCACCTCCACCCACAGCCGTACGCGCTACTACCGCACCCACACGGCAGGCGCCCGGCTCACCGCCGACGACATCCCCGAGCACGTCGTCGCGGGGGCAGCGGTCCTCCACATCACGGGCATCACCCCGGCGCTCGGAGAGGGCCCCGCCGAGGCCGTGTCCCGGGCCGTGGACATCGCCGTCGACGCCGGCGTGACCATCTCCCTCGACGTCAACTTCCGCTCGCTGCTGTGGAGCGAGACCGAGGCCCGGCGCGCCCTGCTGCCCCTGCTGCGCAGGAGCGACCTGGTCTTCGCCGGACCGCACGAGGCCGCTCTCGTGGTGCCCGGCGCCGACGGCCCGGAAGAACTCGCCCAGGGCATCTGCGACCTGGGACCCGGCGGGGCCGTGATCAAGCTCGGCGCCGAGGGGGCGTACGCCCTGCTCGACGGACATGCTCACCGGCAGCCCGCCATACCGGTCCGTGTGCACGACTCGGTGGGCGCGGGAGACGCGTTCGCCGCCGGGTACCTCGCCGAACTGCTCGCGGGAGAGCCTCCGGAACGGCGGTTGCGGACGGCGGCTCTGCTCGGCGCCTTCGCGGTGAGCACCGCCGGCGACTGGGAGGGCCTGCCCCGGCGCTCTGAACTGGGACTGCTCGACCACCACGACGACATCGTCCGCTGACACCTCCTTCCGCCCGGCACAGCTACTTCCAGGACCACCCATGCCCACAAGCCCCTCCACCGGCGCGATCGCCCTCCTCACCGGCTCCTACACACCGGACGGCCCCGGCGTCGCCGCGCTGCTCCTCGATCCCGCCACCGGCCGCACGACGTACGACGACCGGGTGAAGCCGCTGCCCGTCAGCGGGGCCTCTTTCCTGGCCGCTCACCCCTCGCTCGACGTCGTCTACAGCACGAACGAGACCGAGGCGGGGACCGTCAGTGCCATCGCCCGCGACGGCGACGGCACCCTGTCGCCGCTGGGCGACCCGGTGAGCTGCGGCGGGGCGAACCCGTGCCACCTCACCGTCCACCCGGGCGGAGAGTGGCTGCTGACCGCGAACTACGGCAGCGACACCGCCCCGGGCACCGTCGCGGTGCACCGGCTCGGACCCGACGGACGCCTGCTGGAACCAACCGACCTCGTCATCCACCAGGGCTCGGGCCCGGTCACCGGACGTCAGGAGGGCAGCCACGCCCACCAGGTACTCGTCGACCCCGCGGGCCGCTACCTGCTGGCCACCGACCTGGGGGCGGACGCGGTGTTCACGTACCGGCTCGACACCCTCACCGGCACCCTGGAGCGGGTCGCGGTGAATGCGATGCGCGCGGGATCCGGCCCCCGCCACCTCGCCTTCGCCCCCGGCGGTGACCTGGTGTTCAGCGCCGACGAACTGTCCTCGACCGTCACCTGCCACCGCTACGACGCCACCGACGGCACCCTGACAGCACTCTCCTCCGCACCCGCCACGGCAGCCGAGGACGTCGTCAACCAGCCCGGCGCAATCGTCGCCTCACCCTGCGGACGCTTCGTGTGGGTGACCAACCGGGGTGCGGACACGGTCGCCGCGTTCCGACGCACCGGCACCACCCTGGAACCGGTCGGCGAGGTCCCCGCGGGCGGCACATGGCCCCGCGGACTGACCCTGGCGGCCGGTCATCTGCTCGTCGCCAACCAGCACAGCGGCACGCTCGCCGCCCTGCGGGTCCTGGACGACGGCACTCTCACCCAGCCCCACCCGCCGGTCCCCGCCCCCTCGGTGGTCTGCGCACTGGCGCTCTGACCGCGCTCCCCCGCTCACCCCCTCCCCTTCACGTCCGAAGCGACGTTCTGAAGTCACGTCTGAAAGGCAGTCATGTCCGAGCCCGGCACCACCCCAGCCGCCCGCTTCACCCTCGACTCGGCGTTCGACGTCGGCAGTGTCAACCCGCGCCTGTACGGATCGTTCGTCGAGCACATGGGCCGCTGCGTCTACACCGGCATCTACGAGCCCGGCCACCCCGCCGCCGACGCGGACGGCCTGCGCCAGGACGTCCTGGCGCTGGTCCGCGAACTCGGCGTCACCACCGTCCGCTACCCCGGCGGCAACTTCGTCTCGGGCTACCGCTGGGAGGACAGCGTGGGCCCCCACGAGGAGCGGCCGGCCCGGCTGGACCTGGCATGGAAGTCCACCGAGACCAACGAGTTCGGCCTCGGCGAGTTCATGGGCTTCTGCGGCAAGACCGGCATGGAGCCCATGATGGCCGTCAACCTCGGCACGCGAGGCGTCGAGGACGCGGTACGGCTGCTGGAGTACGCGAACCACCCCGGCGGCACCGAACTGTCCGACCGCCGCGTCGCCGACGGCGCCAAGGAGCCGTACGGCATCCGGATGTGGTGCCTGGGTAACGAGATGGACGGCCCCTGGCAGACCGGGCACAAGACCCCCGAGGAGTACGGCCGCCTCGCCGCCGAGACCGCCCGCGCCATGCGACAGGTCGACCCCGATCTGGAGCTGGTCGCCTGCGGCAGCTCCAGCTCCTCCATGCCGACCTTCGCCTCCTGGGAGTCGACCGTCCTCCAGGCCACGTACGACCTCGTGGACTACGTCTCCCTGCACGCCTACTACGAGGAGATCGACGGTGACCGCGACTCCTTCCTGGCGTCCGCCGTGGACATGGAGCACTTCATCGAGTCGGTCGTCGCCACCTGCGACCACGTCCGCGCCCGCCTCAAGGCGGACAAGCGCATCAACCTCTCCTTCGACGAGTGGAACGTCTGGTACCAGAAGCGGCCCAACCCGCACCAGGTCGAGGACTGGCAGCAGGCGCCGCGCCTGCTGGAGGACGTCTACACCGTGACCGACTCCGTGGTCTTCGGCTCGCTGCTCATCGCCCTGCTGCGGCACGCCGACCGGGTCACCGCGGCCTCCCTCGCGCAGCTCGTCAACGTCATCGCGCCGATCATGACCGAGCCGGGCGGCCCCGCGTGGCGGCAGACCACGTTCTACCCCTTCGCCCAGGCGTCGGCGTACGGACGCGGCCGGGTGCTGCGCGTCGAGGTGGACAGCCCGACCTACCCGACCGCCCGCTTCGGTGACGTACCGCTGCTGCACGCCACCGCGGTGATCGACGACGAGACGGGCGCCGTCACCGTCTTCGCGGTCAACCGCGGCCAGTCGGAGGCGCTGCCCCTGTCGATCGACCTCCGCGGCGTCGACGCCCACATCCTCGTGGAGCACCTGGTCCTGGCGGACACCGACCCGGAGGCCAGCAACACCGCGGACAGCCCCGACCGAGTCACCCCGCACACCGCCACCGGCACCGGCGTCACCGACGGTGTCCTGCACGCCGAACTCGAACCGCTGTCCTGGAACATGATTCGCCTGACACCCCGTCAGGACTGAGGGGAAAACCGATGACAGCCATTGCCCGCCCCCTGTTCCGCGACCCCGTTCACGACGGCGCGACCGACCCCACTCTTGTGTTCAACCGGCACGCCGGCGAGTGGTGGATGTTCTACACGAGCCGGCGCGCCGACGCGCCGCCGATGAACGACGTGAGCTGGGTCCACGGGACCGACATCGGGATCGCGTCCTCCGCGGACGGCGGCGCCACCTGGCTGTACCAGGGAATCGCCGAAGGGCTGGACATCGAGCCCGGGCGCCACACCTACTGGGCGCCCGAGATCGTCGACGACGGTACCGAGTACCACATGTACGTCAGTGTGATCCGCGGTGTTCCGACCCGGTGGGCGGGCCACGCGCGCGTGATCCGTCACTACACGAGCCACGACCTCTTCACGTGGACCTACCGTTCCACCTTGTCGCTCTCGTCCGAGAGGGTGATCGACGCCTGCGTCCTACGGCTGCCCACCGGCGGCTACCGCATGTGGTACAAGGACGAGGCCGATCACGCACACACCTACGCGGCCGACAGCGACGACCTGGCGCGGTGGACCGTCCGGGGGCCCGCCGTCGAGTGCTCGGAGCACGAGGGCCCGAACGTCTTCGAGCTCGGCGGCAACTACTGGATGCTCGTCGACGAATGGCAGGGACAGCGGGTTCTTCACTCGCGTGACCTGGAGACGTGGGAACCGCGAGGACTCCTCCTCGACCGTCCCGGGCAGGGCCCGGACGACGGGGGATACGGCTACCACGCCGATGTCGTCGTCAGTGAACTCGGCGCCTATGTCTTCTACTTCACGCATCCGGGGCAGTCCGGCGACGGCGCCGCACACCACGGCGACAACGACCGCCGGAGTTCGATCCAGGTCGCCCGACTGCGGGTGAGCGGAGACACGCTCGTGTGCGACCGCGACGAAGCCCTTGAGGCCCCCGTCCTTCCTCTCGAAGGGCCGGTCCGGTGACCGGCATCCGACGAGCGACGAAGGGGGCCCGTCGCACGGCGATGATCCCGTTCCTCACCGCGCTCCTGCTCGTCCCCGCGCTCCTCCTCGTCACCTCATGCCAAGCCGAGGAACCACCGGCCGGCTCCGGGGTGACCCTGCTCGACGGGAACCGGATCGCCGTCTCCGGCCCGACCCTCATAGCCGCACTCCCCGTCGACGACCAGGGAGACGTCGGCGCCGCGCACGCACGGAGCCAGATCCCGTCGCTCAAGAGCGTGGCGCTGCAGTACCCCGACGTCCGGGTCCTCATCACCGACTCCGACGGCCACACGACCGACGGCGCACTCAAGAACTTCGCGGCGAACTGGTCCATCCCGCCCGACCTCGTGGTCGCCGCGGACTCGCCCTCCGTCGGCACCCGGCTGTCCAAGGACGGACAGCTCCACACACTCCTGATCGGCGCCGACGGACACGTGGCCGCCGATTGGGCGAACCAGCCCGCTCCGACGCAGGCGATCGTCGCCGCGCTCCGCAAGCGAACGGCGAGCCCAACCACCCATCCCGACAATGTTGTGCGGGGAGAAGCACCATGAGACATGTCACTGACATAAGACGGTTCGTCGCAGGCCTGGTCGTCACCATGCTGGTCGCCTGCGCCGCGGTAGTGCTCACGCCGGCGGTGCAAGCCCAGGCGGCGGGCACCTCCTACTACGTGGACTGCTCGGCGGCTGCCGACGGGACCGGTACCTCCGGCTCGCCCTGGAACTCGCTGGCCGGCCCGAACGCGAAGACCTTCGCGCCGGGGGACCAACTGCTGCTGAAGAGAGGGACGACCTGCACCGGCACCCTGCACCCGCTGGGCTCGGGCAGCGCGGCAGGCGGGTCGATCTCCATCGACGCCTACGGCACGGGCGCCCTGCCGGTCATTGCCGGAGGCGGCGGCACGGACGCGATCTACCTGTACAACCAGGAGTACTGGGAGATCTCCAACCTGGAGGTGACGAACACCGGCGCGGTGAAGGGCGCGAACGCGCGGCGCGGTGTCTACGTGGTGCTCGAGAACTACGGCACCGGCAACCACTACAAGATCAGCAACCTCAACATCCATGACGTGAACGGCAACAACTCGAAGGAAGTCGACGGCAGCGCCGGCGTACTCTTCGCCGTTCTCGGGACCACGACGCCCAGCGCCTTCAACGATGTCGTCATCGACGGCAACACCGTCGCCGACATCGCCCGCAGCGGCATCAACATGTCGAGCACATGGCTGTGCCGGCCGTCCATCGGCTGCAACAACCCCGCCTGGACCCCGTGGACCGGCGTCGTAGTCAGGAACAACACCGTTCATGACACCGACGGCGACGGCATCGTGGTGCAGATGTCGAAGGACGCCCTCATCGAGCACAACGTCGTCTACAACGCGGCGAAGGCCAGCAACGCGGCGAACGCGGGCATCTGGGCCTGGGACTCCGACGGGACCGTGATCCAGTACAACGAGGCGTACGGGACCAAGAAGAACACCGGGAACCCCGACGGCCAGGGCTTCGATGTCGACTATGGGCAGGACGGCACGATCGTCCAGTACAACTACAGCCACGACAACGAGGGCGGGTTCATCCTCTTCTGCGGCTGCGGCGGAGGGTCACGCCTCAGCAGCAACGCCGCGGTCCGCTACAACGTCAGCGAGGACGACCGTCTCCGGGTCGTCAACATGCTCGGCTCGCAGGACTCCCAGTTCTACAACAACACCATCTACATCCCCTCGGGATCGACCGCGAACGTCTTCGAGGTCTCCGGCGCCTGGAACGACCTCACGCTCGCCAACAACCTCATCTACAACCTGGGCAGCGGCGGCTACATCTACACCACCGGTCAGCCGGCCTCGAACTTCGCCTGGCGGAACAACCTCTTCTACGGCAACCACCCGGCCAGTGAGCCGACCGGCAACGGCAACATCACCGCCGATCCCCTGCTGGCCTCGCCCGGCAGCGGCGGCACGGGCATCGGCAGCGTCGCGGGCTACCAGCTCACCGCCTCGTCCCCGGCCATCGGTGCGGGAGTCGTCATCCCCGACAACGGCGGCAAGGACTACTGGGGATCAACCGTTCCCGCGGTCTGCGCACCCGACATCGGCGCCGACCAGTTCAGCACGCCGTCCGACGCGACCTGCCTCGCGAACGAGAACTTCGGCTTCGAGAAGGGATCGCTGACGGCCTGGAGCGCGTGGAACTCCGCTTCGGTGGTGAACTCGGGCGCCCACAGCGGCACCTACGCGGCCCGGATCGGGCCCTCGCCGGCCTCCGTCGAGCAGTACGTCCCCGTCGCGCCCCGCACGACGTACCGGGTCTCGGGCTGGGTGAAGTCCGCCGTCGCCGGTGAGGTCATGAACGTCGGTGTCAAGAACACCGGCGGCCTCGAAACGACGGCGAGCGCCTCGGGCACCGGGTGGACCTTCGTCTCCGCCGACTTCACCACCGGAGCGACCAACAGCACCGTGCGCCTGTACTGCTACAAGAGCTCCGGCAGCGGGAACGGTTACTGCGACGATCTCGCCGTCACCCCCGTCAAGAACCACGTGATCAACGGCAACTTCGAGTCCGGCCACACCGTGCCCTGGCGCAACGGTGACTTCTCGCTCACGGGTACGTCGTCCAACGGCAACGCCGCCGCACTGACGAACTCCTCCCTGAGCGGTGGCGCCCTGTGGCAACTCGTCTACACCCTCAAGCCGAACACCACCTACCGGCTGAGCGGCGCGATCGCGAGTCAGACCGCCGGCACCACGACGGCACTGGAGGCCAAGCTCTACAACGGTTCCGCCGTCACAAGTGCCTCGACCACGTCAAGCACCTACTCCAAGCAGTCGACGACCTTCACGACGGGGGCAGGTGTGACGACCGCCCGCATCTACTGTCACCTCGTCTCCGGAACGGGCGACGGCTACTGCGACGAGGTCACCCTGACCGAGCAGTGATCGACTCCGCCGACGGCAGGTGAGGCCGTCCAGGGCCAACAGGTGAGCGTGGGCGTGCCCGGCTGAACACGGACCGAGTCCGTGTCGGGGGCCCACGCTCTCCGCCTGCTCCCCCACGCCAGTCCTCGCACGCGACTCACTCCAGGGAGAGCTGTACTGATCCCCGGCGTGGAATCCTCAAGACGGCGGCGGTATCGGTGGGGGCCGCCTCGGCTGGGCCTCGTGGGTTCGACAGAGGCCCGCGGCCGACGCCGCCATGACCGCCACCTCACCGGACGGCAGCAACAGGATCACTCGAAGGGCGATCTTCGCCGCCGCACTGGCGCGGAGCGCGGAAGACACGCGCCTGCTTCGAGAGGGCGGCCAACGGGATGGAGAGGGGAGCGCCAGCCCTTCGGGCAATGGCGAACGCTCACACGCGGGTAGTCTCGACACGCCCCGAAACGCTTCTGATGCAAATGCAGATGCAGGGATGTGCCGCCGTGGCGGCCGCCGAGACACAGGCCGACGACCTGATCGGCGAGGTCGTCCGGGCGGGCCGGACGAGGATCCGGGAAACACGGGTAGGACGAGGCGTCAGCGCACGCCTGCCGTGTCGAGCAGGGTGACCACTGTGGGGGCGATGAGTCCCGTGATGGTGTCGGCTCCGATCCCCGCGCGGGCGCTGGCGCCGTCGAAGACCAGGATGAGCTGCCGGGCCAGCAGGTCGGGGTCGCTCGCGCCGCCCTGTTCTGCCTCGGCACGGAAAAAGGCCGTCAGTTTCGCCTTGATCCGGTGTGCCACTTGGCTCGCGGAGTGACTCTGGTCCTTCAGCTCGATCTGCACAGCCAGGTACGGGCAGCCTCGGAAGTCGGGCGCGCCCGCCTGCGACTCCAGTTGCTCGAAGACGTACAGGATCCGTTCGCGGGGGGAGCGGCCGTCGTCCGCCGGGGGCAGGAGAGCGGCCGCGAAGGAGGCAGTGCGCTCCTTCAGGCTTGCCGCCAGCAGGTCGTCCTTGCTCTCGAACAGCTGGTACATGGAGCGCTTCGACACTCCCGCCGCCTTGCACAGGGCCTCGACGCCGACGTTGACACCGTCTCGGTAGGTGAGCGTGGCCGCTGCCTCCAGCAGTCGCTCTCTGGAACTTGGCTTCACTTCGGTGGTCATATCGCGAGGTTAGCTCGAATCGGACGAAATAGAAACCGATCGGTTTCCATGGGTGCCGGGAGCCGCCCGGCGCCGTGCGGGCACCTGGCGTCCGCCCAGAGGCTCGGCGACGGTCTCGGGGGAAAGACCGTCGCCGAGCCCTGATGGTGTTGCACGCCCTCCGTCCCCACGGGGGCGACACACACGGGGCCACTCCGCACAACGGCCCCGTCCCAAGTGATGCGGGAGCGGATTTGCTACACCGGGGCGGCGTTCTTCTCGGGCTCCGTCTCGACCGGGATGCGGTGCAGTCCCTTGCGGTCGTACCACCCCAGCACGCCGAAACCGAACAGCACGACCACCACGAGTCCGGCGGCCATCATCACCCAGCCCCGGGTCAGACCCGCGTCGCCCTGCACGTCGAAGTAGAGGATCGAGCGGATGCCGCCGGTGATCTGCCGCAGCGGCTCGAACCCCGCGAGGAAGCGGAAGAAGCCGGGCAGCGCCTCGATCGGGGTGGTGGCCCCGGCCGTCGGCACCGCCATCCCGATGAAGACCAGCGTGACCACCAGCATGCCGGGTGTGCCGAACACGGCGAGGAGGGTGAGCGCGCCGATCCCGGAGACCGCGATGGCGCACACCGAGAACAGCCACAGCAGCTGCAGGTGAGAGGCGTCCATGCCCATGATGCCGACCGCGCCGACCATGACCAGGGTGCCCATCAGCAGGGACAGGCCGGTCATGAGGGTGCTGCTGATGGCGAGGGTCTGTATGCGGGTGGCCCGGACCAGCGGGCGGTGCAGGCGCAGCGGGCCCATGTCGTTGTGGGTGTAGCCGAGGGCGTGGTCGACCTGGCCGCTGATCACGTTGGCGGAGAGCATGCCGACGACCACGAGGGCGAGCGCGTAGTAGAACGCCGTCATGCCCAGGCCACTGTGCGCGTCGAGCGGATGACCGTCCTCGACCGTGTCCGACGACGGCCTCGACCGGCACCTGCACCTCGGGCACAAAGTGCTCCGCGCGGACTTCTCGTCCGACAAGGCGCGCTGGACCGTCACACTCGAGCGCACCGGCGACGGCGAGCAGTTCGACGTCACCTGCGGCGTGCTGTTCTCCGCCGCCGGCTACTACGACTACGCCGGCGGATACACCCCCCATTTCGAGGGGCGCGAGGACTTCCGCGGCCCGATCGTCCACCCGCAGCAGTGGCCGGAGGATCTCGACTACACCGGCAAGAAGGTCGTCGTCATCGGCAGCGGCGCGACCGCCGTGACGCTCCTGCCGTCGATGGCCGAGAAGGCGGGTCACGTCACGATGCTGCAGCGCTCACCGTCGTACGTGCTGCCCGTGCCGCGCCAGGACCCGATCGCCAACACCCTGCGCCGGCTGCTGCCGGAGACGGTCGCGTGGCGGGTCTCACGACGGATCAACATCAACCGCCAGCGCCTGATCCTGGCTCTCAGCCGGCGCTACCCGAGGCAGATGCGCCGTCTGATCCGCAAGTTCAACGCCGGTGCGCTTCCCGCGGGTTACGCGGTCGACACCCACTTCAACCCCCGCTACAACCCATGGGACCAGCGGTTGTGCGTGGTCCCGGACTCCGACATGTTCAAGGCCATCTCCAGCGGTGCGGCATCCGTGGTCACCGATCGCATCGTGCGGTTCACCGGAGGCGGGATCCTGCTCGAGTCGGGTACCGAGCTCGACGCCGACATCATCGTCACGGCCACGGGGCTGAACATGCTGCCGTTCGGCGGGATCGCGCTGCACGTCGACGGGCAGGCCGTCGATCTCCACGACCACTTCATCTACAAGTCCATGATGGTCAGTGGCGTGCCCAACTTCGCGTTCGCGCTCGGTTACACCACCAACGCGTGGACGCTCAAGGTCGATCTGGTCTCCGACCACCTGTGCCGGCTGCTCGCCCACATGGACCGCCACGGCTACGCGACCGTCACCCCGGTCGCCGATGACCCGACGCTCACCGGACGGCCTTTCCTCGACATGGACACGGCGTACATCAACCGTGCCATGCACCTGTTCCCGCAGCAGGGCTCCCACGCCCCGTGGACAGTGAGCCAGGACTACGCGCTCGACCGTGCCCGACTGGGCGGCCCGGCGGAGGACCCCGCTCTGAAGTTCACCGGCACCGTGGTGGGCTCGGCCGCGGCACCGGGCGCGACGGCGACGCCTGAGGAAGCAGCGGCATGAGCACGCCCGCCTTCATCTCCGTCAACGGTCGACGCACCCGAGTCCGTGTCGAGGGTGACCCGGCCGATCCGCCCGTGCTGCTGTTGCACGGCATCGGCCGCAGTCTCGAGGACTGGGCCCCGCAGTACCCACGCCTTGCCCAGGGACACCGGTTGATCGCCCTCGACCTCCCGGGCTTCGGGTTCTCCGCCCGCTCCCCCGAGGCCACCACACTGGAGGTGCTGGCACGTGGGGTGATCGAGACTCTCGACGCCCTCGGCGAGCAGCGGCCGCTGCAGGTGCTCGGCAACTCGCTCGGTGGCGCGGTCGCGCAGCAGTTGCTCGTCCTCGACCCGGAAGCCAACACCACCAACAAGATCGTCGATCCCGCCACCGGCAAGGAGGTCGCCTACCCCACACAAGGTCTGAGCGAGCCGGGCGAGTTGTGGGTCAGGGGACCGAACGTGATGACCGGCAATCTCGGCAATGAGGAGGCGACCGCGGCCACGATCGACTCCGACGGGTTCCTGCACACCGGCGACCTCGCCCAGGTCGACCACGCCGGCCGGGTGTCCATCGTCGACCGGCTCAAGGAACTGATCAAGTACAAGGGCTACCAGGTCCCGCCCGCCGAACTCGAGGCCCTGCTGCTGACCCACCCGGCCGTCACCGACACCGCGGCGGCTGCCCGCGTCCGGCGATGTCATCGTGCTCAACCGGGCGGCAGCAAAGGGCCCCCGGCCCGCCCTGCAGATAGCCGTCACGGACGGGCGTCTGGAGCCTGCCGGCACCACGGGCATCGCCACCGATGCCGCAGCCGCCCTGGCGCTGATCGCCCAGGACGCCGTCGATCTGCTCCTGTCCGCCGAGATCCGGCGCGTGCGCGTCTGCGGCGCGGACATGTGCGCCCTGCGCTTCGTGGACCGCTCCCCCGCCCGCAACCGCCGCTGGTGCTCCATGTCCCGCTGCGGCAACCGCACGAAGGCCCGCCTGCACCAGGCCCGGGCCGGACGGAGTGAGCGCACCCCGGCAGACTGAGCCCCCCACCCGCTCCTGGCGCGACCGCGCTCAGCTCACTCGGCGGGCCTCATGCGAAAGGCGGGGCCGGGGACGCTCTCGATGTCCACCGCCTGCACGGCGTGGCCCCGTTCGCAGAGGATCTGGGCGTCGACGTGCGCGCCGCATCCACGGTGCCGCGTGAGCATGGCCGGGCCCTCGGGGTCGGCGCGGTAGCGGTCACCCCACTGCAGGAGCCCCATCACAGCCGGGACCAGATCCATGCCCATGGGCGTGATCACGTACTTCGGCCGACTCCGCGAGCCCGGCTCCTTGTAGGTCTCGGTGGCCAGGATCCCCTCCTCGACGAGCATCTTCAGCCGCGCCGCGAGAAGGTTGCGAGGACAGCCGAGGACGCGTTCGAAGTCACTGAAACGGGACGAGCCGTACCAGACCTCGCGCAGGATCAGGATCGTCCACTTCTCCCCCACGACCTCAAGAGTCCGGGCGATAGAGCAGTTCGACATGTCCCGGTCGAGACGGGCGTCCATACCGGCGTCCTGAAGAGTTTCGGTCCTCGCATCCATGAGGGTGATTCTAACCTCTCCTGAGTTTACTTTCCTATACTCAGTCAGTAGCGTCGTGGCCAGCAGATCCACCCGGCCGCACACGAGAAGCGGGCGCGCAGGGGACCTGCCCCAAGAATCACATCGACCACCGAGACACCCACGCAGAAAGGGCGGCCGGCATGAAGGCATTCGTCGTCGAGAAGTACGGCAAGGACGGCGTGCGCGCCGCAGAGGTACCCGAGCCCACCGTCGGGGACCGTGACGTCCTGGTCAAAGTGAGCGCCGCCAGCATCAACCCGCTGGACAAGATGGTCCGCAACGGGGAGTTCAAGCAGCTCCTGAAGTACAAGCTCCCGTTCGTGCTCGGCCATGACGTGGCCGGTGTCGTGACGCGGGTCGGCTCCGCCGTACACAGCTTCAAGGTCGGCGACGAGGTCTACGCCCGTCCCCGCGACCTGCGGATCGGAGGCTTCGCGGAGTTCGTCGCGATCGACGTGGACGACGTCGCGCCCAAGCCGGCCTCGCTCACCCTCGAGGAGGCAGCCGCGGTGCCGCTGGTGGCGCTGGCCGCCTGGCAGATCCTCGTCGACCGTGACCATGTGAAGCCGGGCCAGAAGGTGCTCGTCCACGCCGGTGCCGGTGGCCTCGGGTCGACGGTCATCCAGCTCGCCAAGCACCTCGGCGCCACGGTGGCGACGACGACGGACACCGACACCGAAAAACTGGTCAGGAGCCTCGGCGCCGACGTCGTCGTCGACTACACCAAGGAAGACTTCTCCACGGTGCTGTCCGGCTATGACCTGGTGCTGGACTCCCTGGGCGGGGCGAACCTGGAGAAGTCACTGACAGTGCTGAAGCCGGGCGGCCTGGCCATCGGTGTCGTCGGCCCGCCCGACGCCGGGTTCGCCAAGCAGCTCGGCGCTCCCTCGCTGTTCAAGGTGGTCATGAACACCCTCAGCCGCAAGGTCCGCAAGCAGGCCAAGGCGCTGGGTGTGCGCTACCAGTTCTTCTTCATGCAGGCCAACGGCTCCCAACTGCGCAGACTCGGTGCCCTCTACGACAGCGGGCAGCTCCGCCCGGTCATCGACACGACGTTCCCGTTCGACCGGACGCTCGAGGCGATGGCGTACGTCGAGCAGGGCCGCACCAAGGCCGGCAAGGTCGTGGTCTCGATGGTGCCCGACAACGGCTGAACCCGTGCCGGCCACAGACCCTTGCGTCCGGCACGGTCACCACCCCCTTGCGTGAGGCGATGTCCTGCTCACCGGCGGACATGCTCAGGCCGGCGGTGTCCGTCCGTCGAGCGACGCACGTTGCCAGTGGGGAGTGCGGTCCTTGTCGACCAGGGCCGCACGGACGCCCTCCAGGAAGTCCGGCGTGCGGATGGTCGTGCGAGTGAGGGCGAGTTCGGCGGCCAGGCACTCGCGCAACGTGCGCTGCCTGCCCTGGGCCAGCAGAGCATGAGTGATCTCCAGGCTCTGCGGCGAGGCGGACTCCAGGGCGGCCGACGCGACTTGCGCCCAGGGGGTGCCGAGGTGGCGCAGGCGTTTGTCGATCTCGCCGAGGCTCGGCGCGCCGAACGCCCGGTCCACGTCTGCGCGTACCTCCGCCAGCGCGCTCTGCGCCACCGGGGAACGGCCGGCGAGGCGGTTCAGGACGACGTCCACCGGGTCGTCGGGGCTGTCGGCCAGGGCGTCCCCGACCGCTTCGAGCCCGTCCGCGGCGACGAAGTGCGTGGCCAGCCCCGTGTACAGGGCGTCGGCCGCGTCGAGCTGGTGCCCGGTCAGTCCCAGGTACATGCCGATCGCGCCGGGCAGCCTCGGCAGGAAGTAGCTGGCCCCGACGTCCGGGAAGAACCCGATCCCGGTCTCGGGCATCGCCAGCACCGCGCGCTCGGTGACGACGCGGAAGCTGCCGTGAATGGACAGACCGAGACCGCCGCCCATGCACACGCCGTCGATGAGCGACACGACTGGCACGGGATACTCGGCGATCCGGGCGTTGAGCCGGTACTCGGAGGCGAAGAACCGCTCACTGGCCTCGGCATCCCCGGCGAGGCTGTGTTCGCGGATCGTACGGATGTCTCCGCCGGCGCAGAACGCCTTCGTGCTGGTGCTGGCGAGCACCACCGCGGACAGCGGTGTGTGCTCCCACGCGGCGAGCACACGGTCGATGGCGGCGACCATGCCTGTCGTCAGGGCGTTGAGCGCCTTGGGCCGGTTCAGCAGGATGCGGCCGACGCCGCGGTGCACGTCGGCGAGAACCTCGATTGCAGCGGTATCAGTCATGGGCCGTCATCTCGTGCTCCGCGCCTCTCGTGGCCATCACAGTTGCTCACTCACAGGATGTCAGGCGTAGATCTGCGCGTAGGGATCCTGGATCTCGTCCACGGTGGGTACGACGGGGTTGTTGGCCGGGGATCCGGACGCGAGGGCCTGCTCGGCCATGAGGGGTGACAGGCGGAACCACTCGTCCTTGTCGATGCCGTGGGCTCTGGGGGTGGGCACCTCAAGATCCTGGCACAGGGCGCGGAGCGCCTCCACGAACTTCCCCGCGGCCACGGCGTCGCCGTCGCCGTCGGTTGCGGCTCCGAGGGCGCGGGCGCAGTCGGCGTACCGGCTCTCGGCGGCGGGCACGGAGAACGCCGTCACGGCGGGGAAGAGCATGGCGTTCGACAGACCGTGGGCGACGTGGAGGTGAGCGCCGATCGGGCGGCTCATGCCGTGCACGAGTGCCACTCTCGAGTTGGAGAAGGCGGTGCCGGCAAATGACGTCGCCCAGTTCACCGACGGCACCGCCGCCGACGTGCAGGATCCGCGGGAGGGAAAGGCTGGCGACCATGGCGGCCCTTTCAGCAGAACGGCGGGGCATCTCGCGCCCACTGCCCCGACTGTGCGACCCCGCACCGTGTGCAAACAACCACCAATGACGCACACCCGCTGTGCACAAATGCAGATACGGTCGGGCCGTGCACCCTCGCTCCCCGGACGAGAGCCCCGCCCCGCAGCCGGGCCGGCTCCCCTCGCCCCGTCGATCCGCGCAAACTCCGCGCGGACGATCTGCGCTACCTGCTCGCGGTGTCCCGCACCGGACGCCTGGTGACAGCCGCCGACGCACTGGGCGTGGACCACACCACCGTGTCACGCCGTATCGCCGCACTGGAAAAGCGCCTCGGCCTGCGCCTCATCGAGCGCGGCCCGGAGGGATGAACGCTGACGGACATCGGACGAGCCGTCTCGGAGAACGCACGCGCGATCGAGGAGGCCATCGACCGCGTCGTCGACACCGTGGCCGGCCAGGACTCGCCGTCCCTGCACGGCACGGTGCGCGTCACCGCGCCCGACGGCTTCGGCACCGCCTTCGCCACACCCGCCCTCGTACGGGTACGCCGCCGGCACCCCCGCCTCCAGGTCGAACTCATCACCGCGACACGGCAGCTCGCCCTGCGCCCGTCCGGTTTCGATCTCGCTCTCGTCATCGGCACTCCCTCCAGCAGCCGTCTGGTGACCGAGCACCTCACCGACTACACGCTGGGGCTCTACGCCTGTGACGACTACCTCACCCGGTACGGCCGCCCCGAGACGGCGGCCGAGCTGCGCGAGCATCCGCTCATCTTCTACATCGAGTCGATGCTGCAGGTAGGCGACCTCGACATCGACCGCCACCTTCCCGGCATGACCCCGGCATTCTCCTCGACGAACGTCTTCGCCCAGCTCGAAGCCACCCAGCAGGGAGCAGGCATCGGCGTCCTGCCGGCCTTCCTGACCCAGCGGACGCAACTGCGCCGACTACTCGCCGACGAGATCGACATCCGGCTCCCCATCACCCTGGCCGTCCGCCGCGAGGCCGTGACGCACCCCGCCGTACGCGCCGTCTGGACCGCTCTACGGCATGAGGTCGCCGAACGGGCCGCCGAACTGCTCCCGGAATGACCGTGCCTGCGGCGTTCGCTCTCGGGTGGCTCGGCAGCATCAGCTCGCCCGGAGATTCCGAACTCGAGTTCCGTCACACGCAATACCGAATCCTGACGGGAAAGGCAGTCGAGTCTCAGGCCGCCGATCCGCAACGGTAGGCGTCCTGAGTCGCCGACCGCTTTGCGAGTGGACCGGCGGGGGCCTGGTGTCGCCGTCAGCACGGGAGGCAGTGTCCTCCGTCGTCTCCCCCTCGCCGGCGCGTACCGCCGGGGGCGGCCTGCAGCCCCTGGAGGTGCAAGTGCACCCGCAGCAGCCGATGCCGCGTTCCCTGCCAGGGCGTCGCTCTCAGCGGCGGCCCAACGGCAGAGGAACACGGTGGGTCCACGGGGTGTCGTCGCCGCGTTCGACCATCCGAAGGGGATGGTCGAGCTTGCGGGCGGCCCAACCGACGAGGCGGCCGGTGCAGCCCCTTCGATCCAGACCAACCAGGCGCAGCCTCCGCAAGCACTCCCGGAAACGCGCCGTACCAGACCTCGCGCAGGATCCGGAGCATCCACGTCTCACCCCCAACCTCAAGGGCCCGAGCGATCGGGCGGTTCGACGTGCCCGGATCGAGAGAGGGCCACACCGATGCCCTCACAAGGGCCTCCTCGCATCCATGGGGGTGATTCCAACTCATCTGAGTTTACTTTCTTATACTCAGCCAGTAGCGTCATGACCAGCACATCGACCCGGCTGCCGCGGGGGAACCCCGCACGGCACCCGTCCGAGAAGGAGCGCCATCATGGGAGTCAGCAAGGAAGCACACGAGTTCGCGGAGTTCCTCGCGAGCGTGAGCGCTAAGTCGTCGACGCCCGGCCTCGACCTGGCCGTCATCCGCGACATCGTCGACTCGAACCACAAGGCGTCGACCGAGCCGGAAGGCGTCACCTACGCCGAAGTCGACGCGAACGGCGTCCCCGCCCTGTGGGCCATCCCCGAGGGCGCCGACCCCGACCGGGCGTTGCTCCACTTCCACTTCGGCGGATCCGTCACCGCCTCGATGCACTCCGACCGCAAGGCCGCGGGCCACATCGCGAAGGCGGCCGGCGCCCGCTCCCTCGTCGTGGACTTCCGCCTGGCGCCCGAGCACCCCTACCCCGCCCAGCTCGACGACGCCGAGACCGCCTACCGCTGGCTGCTCTCGCAGGGCTACCAGCCCCAGAACATCGGCAGCACCGGCCACTCGATCGGCGGCACCCTCGCGGTGATGCTGCCGCTGCGTCTCCTCGCCAAGGGCGAGGCCACCCCGGGTGCCATCGTCAGCGTCTCCCCGTGGACCGACCTCACTCTCCAGAACCCGGCGGTCGACGAGAACGAAGAGAACGACAAGATGCTCAGCCGGGGCACGCTCGAACTCTTCCGGGGAGCCTGGCTGCAGGATCCCTCCGTGGACTTCACGGCCCCCGAGATCAGCATCGCGAAGGCCGATCTGACCGGCCTGCCGCCCACGATCGTCTACTACGGTGAGTACGAGACCCTCGCCGACGACGGCGCTCAGCTCGGACGGCGCCTCGCGGACTTCAAGGTCACCACCGAGGTCCACTCGCTGCCCCAAGGGCAACACTCGTTCGTCCTGGGCGCGGGGCGCGTACCCGAGGTGGACCAGGCCATCGCCCAGATGGGCCAGTGGCTCCGCACGCACCTCGGCGCGTGAGCGAAAGCTGCGCCTGATGGCGGGGCCTGCAGGCCAGGCCGCCGCACCACCGCGATGCCGGTGACCGTTCCCCCCGGTCTCCGGCATCCTGCTCGACCATGCCGGCCGACATGCGGTACTGGTGTCCGGCACGGTTCCGCACGCAGCAACACCACCGTCCCTTGATGCCACAAAGGAGTGCGCGATGGGAACGTACGAGGATGTCTTCCGCGCCAGCACCGAGGACCCGGAGGCCTTCTGGCTGAAGGCGGCAGAGGGCATCGACTGGGATGTCACTCCGCAACGCGCCCTGGACTCCTCGGGCGCACCCTTCTACCGCTGGTTCCCCGACGGGCGGCTCAACGTCTGTTTCAACGCGCTCGACCGGCACGTCGAAGCCGGTCGCGGCGAACAGCGCGCGCTCATCTACGACTCACCCGTGACCGACACCCGGCGCACCTACACCTACACGCAGTTGAGGGACGAGGTGGCGGCCTTCGCCGGAGCGCTCGCGCAGCTCGGCGTGGGGCACGGCGACCGTGTCGTCATCTACATGCCGATGGTTCCCGAGGCCGTCGTCGCGATGCTGGCCTGCGCACGGATCGGCGCGGTCCACTCGGTCGTCTTCGGCGGATTCGCGCCGCGCGAACTCGCCCTGCGCATCGACGACGCGGCCCCCAAGGTCGTCGTCTCCGCGTCCTGCGGGATCGAGGGCAAGCGGGTCATCGCGTACAAGCCGCTGCTGGACCGGGCGATCGAACTCGCCGTCCACAAGCCGGAGAAGAGCGTGATCCTGCAACGCCCGCAGGAACGTGCGGAGTTGGGGCCCGACGATCTCGACTGGGGCGACCTGGTCGGCGCCGCGCCCGCGGCCGAGTGCGTTCCCGTCCCCGCCACGGACCCCCTCTACATCCTCTACACATCCGGAACGACCGGAAAACCCAAGGGAGTCGTGCGTGACTGCGGCGGCTACGCGGTGGCCCTGCACTGGTCGATGGACGCCGTCTACGACGTGGGTCCGGGCGAGACGATGTTCACCGGCTCCGATGTCGGCTGGGTCGTCGGGCACTCGTACATCGTCTACGCACCCCTGCTGGCCGGCGCCACGACGGTCCTGTACGAGGGCAAGCCGGTCGGCACCCCGGACGCGGGCCAGTTCTGGCGGGTGGCCGCCGAGCACCGGGTCAAGACCATGTTCACGGCGCCCACCGCCTTCCGGGCCATCCGCAAGGAGGACCCGAAGGGAACGCTCACCGCGGACCACGACCTGACCGGCCTGCGCCATCTCTTCCTGGCCGGTGAGCGCCTCGACCCCGAGACCTATCACTGGGCGAGCGCCCTGCTGGGCATCCCGGTGATCGACCACTGGTGGCAGACCGAGACCGGCTGGCCCATTGTCGCCAACCCCGTGGGCATCGAGGCCGCTCCCCTCAAGCCCGGGTCCCCCACCCGCCCGCTGCCCGGCTGGGACGTCCGTGTCCTCGACGCTTCGGGCGAGCCGGTGCCCCCGGGCGTCGACGGTGCGATCGTCGTGAAGCTCCCCCTGCCACCCGGCGCACTCCCCACCCTCTGGAAGGACGACGACCGCTACATCGCCTCCTACCTCTCCGCCTACGACGGCTACTACCTCACCGGCGACAGCGGCCACCTCGACGACGACGGCTACGTCTTCGTCATGGGCCGCACCGACGACGTCATCAACGTCGCCGGACACCGGCTGTCCACCGGCAGCATGGAAGAGGCCCTGGCCGCCCACCCCGACGTCGCCGAATGCGCCGTCATCGGCGTCGCCGACGAACTCAAGGGACAGGTGCCGCGCGGCTTCGTCGTCCTGAAAGCCGGCATCGACCGCGAACCGGGCGAAGTCGAGGCCGAACTCGTCCAGCTCGTACGCGAGCGCATCGGCGCCGTCGCCTCCCTCAAGGACGTCACGGTCGTGGCCGCCCTGCCCAAGACCCGCTCGGGGAAGATCCTGCGCAAGACGATGCGCGGCATCGCCGACGGCCACGACGAACCCATCCCCTCCACGGTGGACGACCCCGGCGTCATCGAGGTCCTGCGCCCTGTCCTCCGCCGCGCCGGTCACACCCCGTGATCGGCTGCCCCAGCCCTGGCCGACGGTGGGTGAGCGCGGCCACCGGACTCCGCGCGGCACGGTCCGTCGGCCGGGGTGGGCGTACCTTGTGATCATGGGTATCGACGCCCATGTCTTCCTCAGCGATCTCGCTCGGGGCCTCGCACCCCGAGCGGATCAATTGGCCGACGTGGTGCTGCAGCACCTGCTCGGCGAGCTTCCCGAGGTGTGGAAGTACGAGGACATCGCCGCCCAGGCGCCAGTAGGGTTGTCCGAACACGTCGCCGCCAGTCTGGATTTCCTCGAGCGCGGCCTTGATATGACCTAGGTCAGGACGCCACCTGGCGCCATAGAGTTCGCTTGCCTACTCGCTGAGCACGGGGTGCCGATCAGTCAGCTCCTCCGCGTCAATCGGCTCGCCCACGCGAGTCAGCTTGATCAGTTCTATGCGGAAATAGCCCGGGTTCGCCGGGTCCCAGGAGCTGATCAACGCGGCGACGGTCACGCTGAGCGCGATGGCCTTCGAGTACGTCGATCGCACGTCGGAACAGACTGTCGCTGCTTACCAGAGGGCACGCGACCGCTGGCTGCAGCGGCGGCTGCTCGTGATCAACGAGGCCGGGACACGGATCGGGACCACCTTGGACACCACCCGCACCCCGCAGGAACTGGCGGACGTCGGTGCCGACCACCTCGCCGACCTCGTCACCGTCGACCTCCTGTCCTCCGCCCTCCAGGAGGAGGGGACATACCCGGTGGACGGTCCTGCGACGCTCCGCCGCATCGCCCAGGCGGTCTCGGACGGCTGTCCGGACCCGGCAGTCGGCACAGGGCAGACACATACCTACCCGCACGGCTCGGAGCCGGCTCGCGTACTGGCCACCGGACAGCCCCTCCGGCTCCGTATCACCGCCGATGACATCCCCACTTGGCCGGCGATGTCAGCGGACAACGAGCTCGCCCTACGCACCATGGGGCTCCGCTCCATGCTCCTGGTCCCGCTGTGGGCCCGCGGGAGCCCGCTGGGAGTCGCACAGTTCGCTCGTGGTCACACGGCGGATCCCTTCGACGACGACGAACTGCTGTTGGCCCAGGAGATCGCGTCCCGAGCAGCGGTGAACATCGACAACGCCCGGCGCTACACCCAGGAGCGTTCCACCGCACTCGCCCTCCAACGCAGCCTGCTGCCACAAGCCGTGCCGGAGAAATCCGCCGTCGAGACGGCATCGCGCTACCTGCCCAGCGGATCGCGAGCGGGCGTGGGAGGCGACTGGTTCGACGTGATACCGCTCTAAGAACTGGCCTTCACCACCGAGCTCGTGGTCAGCGAACTGGTGACGAACGCCATCCGCTACGGCAAGAGCCCCATCCAACTGCGGATGATCCTTCAATCCGCCCTGACGTGCGAAGTTTCCGACGCCAGCAGCACGGCCCCGCACCTGCGCCGCGCCCGGGTCTTCGACGAGGGCGGCCGCGGCCTGCTCCTCGTCGCCCAGCTCACCGAACACTG
This sequence comes from Streptomyces sp. NPDC002888, assembly GCF_042888465.1. NCBI lineage: Bacteria > Bacillati > Actinomycetota > Actinomycetes > Kitasatosporales > Streptomycetaceae > Streptomyces > Streptomyces sp. NPDC002888. The sequence continues at coordinate 66,569 of NZ_JBIAPU010000035.1, forward strand.
GGGCACTCGACACAACCGCGAGGGCAAGGTCATCTGGGCGGAGCAGGCACTCCCAGCCTGCCTCGCCGACGTCTCATCCGCTATGGCCTGAGGTTCAAGCGGGAGATACGCCGCAAAACTTCCCACCCCCCGGGGACCCCACTTGCGCCAGCCCCCCAAGCCGCATAATATTACGGTCGTAATTCTATTGGACGCGCCGACGACAGCTCGGCCTGCAGGGGCACGGGCTGCGCCATCGGGCCCGAAGCAGAAGAGCCCGGTGACCCCGTTCACACGGTGTCCGCCCCCGCGCCTCTGCGATCCACCACCCATCATCTGAGGAATCACCCATGCTCAACGCCCTGTGGAACCCGACCGCCGCCGGAGAGATCGCCCTGCCCCACCGGCTGGCCATGGCCCCCCTGACCCGCAGCAGGGCCACCCCGGACGGCGTACCGACCGAGCTGAACGCCGAGTACTACGCCCAGCGCGCCTCACACGCCCTCATCATCACCGAGGGCACCCAGCCCTCCGCCGACGGCCAGGGCTACCCGGTGACCCCGGGCATCTACACCGAGGAACACATCGCCGGCTGGCGCAAGGTCACCGACGCCGTACACAAGGCCGACGGGCGCATCGTCATCCAGCTGATGCACGTCGGGCGGATCTCCCACCCGGACAACACCCCTCACCACCGGCAGCCGGTGGCCCCCTCCGCGATCAAGCCGGCGGGCCTCACGTTCACCGCGTCCGGGCTCCAGGAAATGCCGGTGCCGCGCGAGCTGTCCACGGAAGAGGTCGCCGCGACGGTCGACGACTTCCGGCGCGCCGCCGCGGCCGCCATCGCGGCCGGCGCGGACGGCGTCGAGATCCACGGGGCCAACGGATACCTGGTCAACCAGTTCCTCTTCCCCAGCACCAACCAGCGCACCGACCAGTACGGGGGCTCCCTCGACAACCGAATCCGCTTCGCGGTCGAGGTCGCCACGGCCGTGGCCGACGAGATCGGCGCCGGCCGCACCGGCATCCGGATCTCTCCCGGCAACCCCTTCCAGATCAACGACCTCGCGGAGAGCGACCCCCACGAGCTCTACCCGCACCTCCTGCGCGCCCTCGCCCCCCTCAACCTCGCCTACCTGCACATCGGCCACGGCGGCGACGAGGAACTCCTCTTCACCCTCCGCAAGCTGTGGCCCACCACGCTGATCCTCAACCGGGGCGGTGCCGACATCGCCACCCGCGCCAAGGACGTCGAAGACGGCCTGGCCGACGTCGTCACCGTCGGCACCATGGCCCTCGCCAACCCCGACCTCGTCGAGCGCGTACGCTCCGGCGCCCCCCTGAACACCCCCGACCCCAACACCTTCTACGGCGGCGGCGCGGCCGGCTACACCGACTACCCCACCCACGCAGCCTGACCAAGGGCCACGACGCCCAGCGAATCACCGACTTCGGGCGCCTCGACACGGCTGCGGCGCACGACGGTCCGGCAACCCGAGGAATTACGGGCCGCCACCGCCGTGCGCCGCAGCTGTTTCACCCCGCATCCCGGCGTTCTGCGCCGAGGTCGAGGGAGTCCGGCATCGCCGCACCGACATCACCGGTCGCCGCCGATGCTCACCTTTGAGCGGGAGGCACCGGGAAGAGCATGCAGCTACTGGTGGCGTGGGCGAGCAGACGATCCGTCCCGTCGATCAACTGCGCCTGGGCCAGGGCGGTTTGACGGCCCTTGTTGACCACCGTGCCGATGGCGCGCACCGTACCCGTGTCCACGGTGATCCGCCGCAGGAACTTCACCGTCAGGTCGAGCGAGGTGTACGCCATGCCCTGCGGGAGGGTGGACTGGACGGCGCACCCCGCCGCCGAGTCGAGCAGGGTGGCGAAGATGCCGCCGTGCACGCTGCCGATCGGGTTGTAGTGCTCCTCCCCCGGCGTCAGCGAGAAGACCGCCCTGCCGGGCTCCACCTCGTCCAGGGTGAAGTCGACGGTGTAGTTGATGGGCGGTCCCGGCAGTCGCCCCGCCTGCAGCTCGCGCAGGAAGTCGATGCCGGCCATGCGTCGGGCGGCTTCCGCCAGGAGCGCGGGATCTTCCCATTGATACGTACGCGTTCGTCCCACGACCAGCGCCTTCCCATCTGACTTTTACAAGTGAAGCTAGCCGCGAGCCCATCTGGCTGTCAATGACGAAGCCAGGCCCCTACGATGGCGGGATGGAGTGGCTTGAGGCGAGCATGGAGAACTGCCCCGTCCAGCGCACGCTCGACGTGGTCGGAGAGAAATGGACGTTGCTGATCCTGCGTGACGCCGTCAACGGAGTCCGCCGCTTCGACGACTTCCACCGCCACATCGGCCTGTCGGAGGCCGTCCTCAGCGACCGCCTCCGGAAGCTGACCGCGGCCGGCGTCCTCAAGACCGTCCCGTACCAAGAGCCGGGCAGCCGCCCCCGCAAGGAGTACCGCCTGACCCGCAAGGGCTGGGACCTGTGGCCCGCCCTGATGGCGCTGAGCCAGTGGGGCGAGACGTACACCCTCGGCCCCGAGGGCCCCGTACTGGACGTCCGTCACACCGACTGCGACGCTCCGGTCCGCGTCGTCGTCGAGTGCTCCGCGGAGCACTCCGCCCTCACTCCCGGGGAAGTCACCGCCCGGCTGGGACCTGGCGCCCGCCTCCGGACCTGAGCCATCGCTCCCGGTCCGTACGATCACAGATCAGCGGCCGAAATCACCTGTCGATCGTAATATTACGTGTGTCAGGTCATGGATTAGTCTTGAGCACGAGGCAGCGGCCTTACGGAGCGAATGGAGGAAGCCCGTGGTGCGTTACGCCAAGGAGCACAAGCAGGTGACGCGGCAACGCATCATCGAGACGGCCGGCCACCGGTTCAAGCAGGACGGCATCGACGGCTCGGGCATCTCCACGCTGATGTCGGACGCAGGGCTCACCAACGGAGCCTTCTACGCCCACTTCGCCTCCAAGGACGACCTCGTCGCCCATGTCGTGGCCGAAGAACTGCGCACCCAGGTCGCGAGTTACGGCACCCTGCGGCCCGGCCGCCCGGGACTCGAGGATCTCATTCGCGAGTATCTCTCGCCCGAGCATCGGGACCACCCCGGCCTCGGATGCCCTTCCGCCGCCCTGCTCGACGAGGTCGGCCGCTGCGGAGACGGGACCAAGCAGGCCTACACCGACGGCGCGCGGAACATCCTCGATGAGATCGCCGCCCGTCTGAAGCCCGAGGATCCCAAGTCCGCCCGCGGCACAGCCATCGGGCTCTACACCATGCTGGTGGGAACGTTGCAACTGTCCCGCGCCCTCTCCGACCGTAAGTTCGCCGACGAGGTCCTTGAGCAGGGAATCGAGAACGCCCTCGCATTCATGAGGTGAGGGGAAGACCTACGGCCGCCCGCGGACTCACAGGAAGGCTTCTCCGCGAGACCCGTGCTTTCGTCGGGCCCCCCTTCGCCGGACTCAAGGACTCAGAAAGCGACGAGCAGGCACCTCGAGCCGCTCACCCAAAGGGCGTCACGGCTCTCAGGCAACGTCCTCGGCCCGAGCGACGACTGCACTTCACGCCCACTACCGTCCGAGGAACTCGAGAGCCGTCTCCACGAACTGCCGGTGGAACTGGAAGACGCCACCGTGGCCGGCGTCGGGGTAGATCACCAACTCGGCGTTCGGCAGTCGTCGTGCCAGGTCGGCCGAGTTCTTGGACGGAACCATCCTGTCGCTGTCACCGTTCGCGACGAGCACGGGCTGGTGGACGACGGAGAGATCGTGGGGCTTCTCCAGGCCCCAGCGGTGAATGGCCTTGAGCTGGTTGCTGTACGCGATGGGGGACATGGCCTTGTCCCGGTCGGCGGTGCGCTCCTTCAGGCGGGCCAGGAACTCCTTGCCGGCCCGGCGCCCGCCCGCGGTGCGGGTGAAGAAGAGGAACTGCTTCGGGTCCTGGAAGGTGAGCAGGGCCCGGACGGTGTCGAGATGGGACAGCACCGTCACGTTCTTGATGCCCTCACCGCCCGCGGGACCGGTGCCGCTGAGGATCAGCTTGCGGACGAGCTGCGGGTCGGTCTGCACGATCACCTGGGCGATCATGCCGCCCATCGAGAAGCCGTGGATGTCGACGCGCTCCAGTCCGAGCGCCCGGATGAACGTGACGGCATCCTTGGCCATCTCCTGGATGGTGCGCGGGGTCGAACCGGTGGAAGTGCCGACGCCCCTGTTGTCGAAAGTGATGACGTGGTGCTTGGCGGCGATGCCGTCGACGACCCGGGGGTCCCAGTTGTCGAGGACTCCGTAGAGGTGGTTGAGAAAAACCACCGGGACGCCGGAGCGGGGACCGAGCTCGCGGTAGGCGAACGTCACTCCCCCGGCGGCGATGGTGCGGGTCGGCGCATTCTTGTACGACGTCACCACGTCGCCTCGTACTTCCTGCGAGTCACTCACGGCCGTGCCTTTCAGAATGGGGTTTCTGCGACGACGCCGCCCCCCTCCTCTTTAGGTGGGGAGGGCACAGAGCAGTTACCCGCGTCTCCCGGCTGCGGCTGCAGCTGCGGGGTCGACGCCAAAGGCGTGGGCATCGGAACCCTGAGCGGTCGAGCCCCTCAGCATCACGTCGACGATTAAAGTATGACTGTAATTCCATGGAGTGGCAAGCCGACGGCTCGACCGTCTGGACCGTCGTACCCGGTGTTGCAGGTCGACTGGTCCAAGGCCGCCCCGTTGGCGGTCGACCCCCCGGCGACCTCGAGGCACTTGCCGCTGTTGACGTTGGTGAAGGTCACGTAGCCGCCGATCACCGTCGTCTTCGTCCACAGTTGCTGTGCGGCTCCGGTGCACGTCGACTGGACGGCGACCGCACCGTCGGCGGTGGAGGCTCCGGAGATCTGCAGGCACTTGCCGCTGTTTACGTTGACCAGCTCGTAGTTGGAGCCGACGGCCGTCGGCACCCACTGCTGTTGGCCCCGGAGTTGCAGTTCCCCGCGTTCACGGCCGCGCCGTCCGCCGTACTCAGGAACCAGACGTCCGCGCACTTGGCGCTGTTGCGGTTCAGCAGGTGGTTGTTCGCAGCCCCCAGGGGGCCGGCGAGGACGGGCCAGCCGCCGGAGAAGGTGACCTGGCGTATGTCGAGGGTCTCCTGCCCGGAGTTGTTCCCGTCGTAGTAGTGGTAGGCGAGGAACTTCGACGAGCCGTCGTCGTAGGCGTCCGCACCGCCCGCGGCCACCCTCGGGTAAGCACCGGTGAGGACGCTGGTCCCGCCGCCGGAGGCCATGTCGGTGCCGTTCTGGTCGAGGTACGGCCCCGTGATGCTGGTGGACCGGCCGACCACGGTGTAGTAGGTGCTGTTGACCCCGTTGCAGCAGTTCCCCTTGGAGCCGAAGAGGTAGTAGTAGCCGCCATTGAGGATGATCGCCGGCAGCGCGGGCCGTCTCCGTCTCGGGGTAGAACAGGTAGAGCACGTCCTTCAGGTCGGCATCGGGCTTGGCCATGATGCCCAGGACCTTCTCGCTGAAGGGCGGAGCGTCGGGCACCCAGCCGGCCGGGCCGCTGCCCGCCACTATGAGCTTGCGCACCAGCTCGGGGCGCCGCACGGCCACCCGCTGGGCCACGATGCCACCCAGGGACCAGCCGAGCAGGTCGGCATGCGCGAAGCCGAGTGCGTCGATGAACTCGATGGCACCCTCGGCGAATCCCTCCAGGGAGTCGCGCGGCTCGCCGTCGGTGTAGCCGACGCCGACGTTGTCGAACACGATCACGTCGTGGTCGGCGGCCAGGTAGTCCAGGAACTCCGGGTCCCACCAGTCGACGGTCCCGCGGAAGCGGTTCAGCAGGACCAGCGGGACACCGCCCTGCCGACCCATCCGCCGGTAGGTGAACGTCGCGGAGGGGCCCTCCACGGTGAGGTTCTCGGCCTTGTCTGTCAGATACGTGCTCATGATGCCCTTCCCCTGTTGACGGGTGTTCGCGACATCTCGCGGGCCGCCCGCGCGGCACACCGAAGACGTGCTGGTACGGCGGGACGGAGTTCCCTTCGCCGGCACCCGATGTGCTGAGCCGGCATTGTCGACCAGGTCGCGGATCCGCCCGAATGGGCCGATCACCTGCTCGACCACGTTGGTGACGTAGGCGTCCCCGGTTGCATCGAGCTCGCTCGAGGTGCATCAGCCGCCGCGACGGGTGACATCCCTGTCTTCCGGCTCATTTCGATCACCCCGGATCCGCCTTGCCAAGCGCAAGGGGGTGCCTCCCGGGTGACGAGTAGATTACGCTCGTAATATTATGCATGGGGGCGCCGGGCGCAAGCGGGTTCTCGCGACCGACCGCACTCCACCGACCCCGAGCCGGCCACGCGCCTCACCATCGACCGGACAGTCACCGACATCCCGGGATTATTGAATTACGTTCACAATGCAATACAGGGAGTGAGCCCGCGGAGAGCGAGCGACCCCTCCGAGGAACGAGGAGGCGTGCGGTGCGATACGGGACAGAGCACAAGCAGGCGACCAGGCAGCGGATCATCGAGGCGGCCGGGCGCCGGTTCAAACGGGACGGCATCGACGGCTCAGGCATCTCGGCACTCATGAAGGACGCAGGACTGACCAACGGCGCCTTCTACACCCACTTCACGTCGAAGGACGACCTCGTGGCCACCGCGGTCGCCGACCAGCTACAGGCGCAGAACGCGAACGTCGTCGCCCAGGCGGCACCCGGCCGTGCCGGACTTGAGCAGATCGTGCGGTGGTACCTGTCCGCCCAGCACCGCGACAGCTCCGACGACGGCTGCCCCTCCGCCGCCCTGCTCGACGAAATCCGGCGCTGCACGGACTCGACCAAGCAGGCGTACACCGACGGCGTACTGATGGTCATCGACGGCATCGCCGCCCGCCTGGCACCCGACGATCCGCTTTCGGTCCGGACCAAGGCACTCAGCGCCTACGCCATGATGGCCGGGACGCTGCAGCTCTCCCGCGCCCTCGCCGACAGGCGTCTGGCCGACGAACTCCTCGAGCAGGGCATCCACAACGCCCTCGCACTGCTGGACGTCGTGCACGAGTGCGCCAGGACCTCCACCTGAGGCACCCGCAGTACGCGCACGTCCGCACCGAGGCCGCCCCGGCTGCACCTGGGCATCACACCGCGACAGCCCTGAGAGCACCAGGCCCACTTGCGGCCCGCCGACTCACCGCATAACATTATGATCATACTTTAGCGGGTCCTGCCCCTCCCCGCCCGCGGGGAGGGGCCAGCATCCACAAAGGCGAACGGGGCAGCTCTGGAAGGCTCTTCCTCCGATCGAGGAAAAGGCCGGTCGCTACACCCGGCACGCCCCACCCGCGCGCGCCACCGAGGACACTCACCCCTCCGTCGGCAGCCGGGGCCAAAAGCTCCGCCCCCCATAAAACCCATGGCACAAAAACTGGCATCGAGGCCCGCAGGATCCGGCCCGTCGTCGACACCGTGTTCCCATTCGAGTCGGCCCGAGAAGCGCTGGAGTACGTCGAAGCGGGACACGCGAAGGCCGGCAAGGTCGTCCTCAGGATGACGTGGGGAGCAGCCCTGCCGGGCGATCAAGGTCCTCCCCAGCCCCGGAACGGCACCGCCCCCGACAACGAGAAATGCCCTCAAAGCGCATGACGAAGGCCGTCCTGCCGCACATGCGCGCACAGGGAAGCGGACGCATCATCAACATCTCGTCCATCCTCGGGTTCATCCCCCAGCCCTACATGGCCGCCTACGCGGCGCCCGATCGAGGGGTACACCGAGTCCCTGGACCACGAGATCCGCGAGCACGGGGTCCGGGCCCTTCTCGTCCAGCCGGCCGGCACCAACACCTCGTTCGAGGCGAACGCCGTCGAGCCCGACATGCCCATGCAGATCTACGCGGAGCAGCGGCGCATCGCCGACCAGGTGGCGGCGGCGTTCAACAGGGACGGCGACGATCCCGCCACCGTCGCGAAGGCGATCGTCGCGGCCGCCACCGACTCCAAGCCGCAACTGCGGTACGGCGCCAGCCGGAGCGCCCGGCGCATCAGCACGGCGCGCCGCTTCATTCCCGCCGGGGCCTTCGACGGGCAGATCCGCAAGGTCAACAAGCTCGCCGGCTGAGATCTGCACCACCGAAGGCGTGACCGCGGGCCGCGGGAGTCTCCTGGGACTTCTCCGACGGCGCAAGCTGCGTGCCGCTTGCCCCACGTCCCGGGCGATTGGGCCTCGCCCCGAGAGCCCCAGGTCTCCGTGTAGCCGCCTCCTGCCTGCGGTGACAGTGGCAGGGTGGCGGCAGGGCGATCCTCAAACCAGGACAGGCCTCCAGTGTCGAGGCCGTGGGGGGGGTGACGGCGACGCAGGCGAGGCGGGCTTCGCCGTCGTCGATCGGACCGGGAACGGCGCGGCCGGTGCCGTCCGGAGATCTTTAACGGTGCGGGTTACGTCGGGTCGTGACGGTTGGTGTGAGCCCGCGCCATGCCGGAGGGATGAGGTATGCCGATGGTGGTGGGCTGACGGCCGAGGAGCGGGCTCGGCGTGAGCAAGTCCGGCTCGCGGCGGCTGACTTGATCGAGGCTGGGGCCAGTGTCGGGGAGGTGGCCCGGCGGCTCAGGGTGACTCGGCGGAAAACCTGTTCGACCGACGTTCCAAGATCGGTTGAGAGACGGCTTCCAACGCCGCATCAACGGCTCGGAACCGCAGCCGTTTTGCGTCAGTATCCGACCGTCAGGTGGTTGGGCTTGCATCGGTCGGCCGTGGTCAGGCTTCTGGGCTCCTTGCCGCCGGCTGGTCGCTGTTGCCGTGTGCCAGTGAGGCGAGAATTTCCTTGCGGCAGACATCGAGGATTTCATCCGCCAGCGGAGAACCGTCCGGGCATGCCCGCGACAACATGATCGCGCCGACCGAATGGGCGAGCATGTCGATCACCATGGTGCGGGCCGCGCGCTGGTCCGCATCCCCCGGCGTATCACTTTGGGCCTGGAGGACCGCCACCAGGTTCTCGATCCCTGCCGCGAACTCTGTTCGGATGTCCGCCGGCTGACGTGCGGCGTCGCCGCCAAGGGCCGCGATGGTGCAGCCGTCATCGCGCCCGTCGCGATGCTCCCGGGAGACGTAGTGCTCGACGAACTCGGCGGCGGCCATGCCTTCCGTCCGTGCCACGGTCTGTGAGAGCCCGCTTGCGGACGCTTCGGCCATCAGGTCGGCCTTGGAGCGGAAGTGCTTGTAGAACCCGCCATGGGTGAACCCGGCGGCTGCCATCAGTTCCGCCACGCCGACACCGTCATAGCCGCGCTCACGGAACAGCCTGGAGGCTGTCGCGACGATGTGGGCACGGTTCTGCTCTGCCTGCGCCTTGGTGACCCGCATGTCCAGCCGCCCTTCCTTCGGTCGACGCTCGACGGTCAAGCATACATAGATGTCGATCGACATCAAAGAGCTTGACTTTTTAGATGACGATCGTCATCGTATTGCTCACGCCCTCCAGAAAGGCTCAGGCCATGAGTGACACGCATGTGACCGCACCGACTCAGTACATCGAGGTCGACGGCGACCGGTTCGCCTACCGACGCTGGGGCAAGCCCTCCGGCGTCCCGATCTTCCTGGTCCAGCACTTCCGCGGGGGGATGGACAACTGGGACCCGCTGCTCACCGACGGCCTGGCCGAAGGCCGTGAGGTCATCCTGTTCAACGGGCGCGGCATCGCCTCGTCATCCGGCACACCGCGCAACCGGATGGAGGACATGGCCGACGACATCGCCGCGGTCATCCGGGCGCTGGGGCTGGAGCAGGTCGATCTGCTCGGCTTCTCGATCGGCGGTTACCAGGCGGAGGAGGTCGCGCTGCGCCACCCGCAGCTGGTGCGCAAGCTCCTCCTGCTCGGTACCGGCCTCCGGGGCGGGGACCCGACGAGTGACCCCAAGGTGCCTGAGTACGCGCTGAATCCGGTCCCCACGCTGGAGGACTTCCTCTTCCTGTTCTTCGGCCGTTCGGAAGCCGCGGTCGAAGCGGGCCGGGCCTTCTGGGAGCGACGTCACCAGCGGGCCGACCAGGACACGCCGAGCTCGCCCGCGGTCGCACAGGCACAGTTCGAAGCGGCTATCGCCTATGCGGAACCGCTGCCGGGCGAGAATCCCTATGCCTTCCTGAACGCGATCACCCAGCCGACGCTGGTCCTCAACGGCGAGAACGACGTGATGATCGCCTCGATCAACTCCTGGCACCTCGCCCAGAACATCCCCAACGCTCAGCTGCTGATCTACCCCGATGCCGGGCATGGAGCGCAGTTCCAGTACCCCGAGCGGTTCCTGAAGCACGCCCTTCAGTTCCTCGACGAGTAACCCCTGCAGGGCTTCGGTGCAGTCGCTGACGCCTGGTCCGTGATGACGGGCCGCAGGCTCACCGGATCCCCGGAATGCGACAGTCACACCTTCCCAGGCGTCTCGGTGAAGGCGGGGGCAGTCAACCTGCCGTATCTGCTGCGCGAACGCCCCGCCCACGCTCTGACGCTGGCCGCCGATGACACTGCCCGTCTCACTGCGGTGGAGGGTTGGGACACGGTGCTGCTGTGGGCGCTGCTGGTGCCGTTGTTCGAGACACTGCTTCAGCCGGTCCGGCTGCGGGCGGCAGGAGAGATCTTCCCGCGCACGGAACAGCAGCGGTTCTGGACAGCGATCGAGGAGCGTTTCCGGCTGCTGGGCATCGACGAGAGTGCGCTGGAAGGCTTCCGCTTCGGCGGCGGCTGGCACCAGCTGGACCGTGCGGGACAGCAGCAGGCTCGCCTGGCTTTGCTGGACACTCTTGCCGCTGCCGATCTCGTGGAGCTTGTCGCACGTCACCGGATCCAGCGGTTGCAGGGGCTGATGGCTGGTTTCGCCAAGAAGGCCAAGACGGGAACGGCCCTGGCGCGGCGGGTGCTGACCAGAGAGTTGCAGCCGGTCGTCTCCGCGTACTTCGGGGGCGACTGGCTGGCTGTGCTGGACTACCTTCAGGCTCCCCCTCACCCGGATGAGGAGACCATCACCGCTCTGCCCGAGCCTCGTCTGTACGTCGGCATGGCCGCGCAGACGGCCGGCATGGCTGCCGAGGCGGGCATCGCGGAGGACGAGGTTCATGCGATGCTCGCGGCCTTCCTCGGCGGCGGCAGCTCCGTGTCCCCTGTGGAGGAGCGGGCTGCGGCCCTGCGCGGCTGGTGGGCGGCCTTCGACCAGGCGCACGCCGACCAGTCACGGGGAATGCCGTCCTTGTGGGGGCTGGTCGATCAGGATCTGATGAGTCTGAACCGGACCGAGCAGGGTTCACCCCCCAGTTGTATCGGCAGCGACTGCCCTCCGATGTCCTCGAACGGGTGGGGCGGCTGTGGGAGACGGTGACGCTCCAGCGGCACCCCGGCAGCATCGTCAGCAACCCGCGCCCGCACCAGACCATGGCCGAAGCCCTCGGTCCCGCGGCCGAGTTCTGGCACGGCGTGGGCCTGACCGCCTGGTTCGTGTGCGAAGGCCCCTACTCCCGAACCACCTTGGACCGTCGACCGCTACTACAGCAGGCCCCTGGCCGCCCTGCGCGCGGCCGGATGCCCCGTCGACACCGCCTTAGTCCGCGAACTGGGAGCCGCCGAACAGCTCCTGGGGCCGGAGTAAAGAGATCACCGACAGCGAGGACAGTACGGTCGATACCCCGTACGGGCAGGTGACGTTCACCTCCAGCATGAGTCACGGCAGCCGCCGGGAGGGCTTCGAGCGGGTACGGGACCTCATCACACGACGACGTCGCGCCTGGGCCGAGCAGCATCTCGGCGCCTACGTGCAGCACCACTGGCGTTCCGAGCTGGAGGACGTCGCCCGTGACCACCACCGCTTCGTCGCCGCCAAGGGGCGGCCGCCCACGCTGACCCAGTTCGCCCGGTTCGCCACCACGGCAGCCAACCACTGGACGGGCGGCGACCTGGGAGCGCTGTACACGGCCATCGGCGAGCCGGCGCCATCCCAACAGGAGCGGCCTACCCGCCTACTGACTGAGGACGGCTACGACTTCGCCCGCCGGGTGTACCAGGAGCTGGGGGCAAGCCCGTCGACCACGACACCTGGATGAACAGCCCGGAAGAAACCCAACGGCAGTGGCAGCTCAGCCGTCTGGCCACCGAGAGCCTGCGCTACCTCCAGCTACAGGAAGCACTCAGGCAGCCGCCGACCGCCAAGGAGTGCCCAGCGTCTGACCTGGCCCTGGCCAGGCGAGGAAACCGAAGGCCGGCCCATCCTCCAGCGCGTCCTTGCCACGCTGACCCGTGCCAGCCTGGCCCCGGCCACTACCCGCTCCCCCACCAGCCCGCTACCCGGCGACTGCGGACGAGGGGAGCCAACGCGGCCATCCGGACCGAGCCGACGACGGTCCGCATCACCTGCACCGGCGCACCCGTTGACGTGTCCGCTGTACTCCTCACCCGCAACGGCAAGGTACGCAGCGACCACGACCTCGTCTTCTACAACCATCCCCGCCACGAGGGGGTCCACGTCGCAGGAGACACCGTCACCGCCGACCTCGACCTCATCCCTGACGACATCGCAACCATCGCCGTCATCGTCAGCATCGACATCGAGGCCCAACCCGCCGCAGTCTTCGACCAGCACACCCAGTGGCAAGCAGACATCACCCAGCCCTCCGGCACCCAACTGACCTTCACACCTGGCCCCTTCTCCTCGGGTGAAACCGTCACCATCGCGGTGGAGCTCTACCGCCACACGACCGGATGGAAGGCCCGCGCTGTCGGGCAGGGCTACGACACCGGCCTCGCGGGCCTGGCCACCGGCTACGGCATCGACGTCGAGACCTGACAGGCGTAGATGGGGTCACCGAGAAGCCTTGATGCCGCTGTTGGAGACCCGTCTTCATAGGTCTCCAACAGCGGCATCAGCCGACCCCCACCCTCACAGTTCATGACATGCACACGCCATTTTGCGCGACCGCAACTCCCCCCGACTCACTCCTCGCGAACTCGACGTGCCGGCCACCGCACGCCTTCTGCCACTCATCGCCGTCCGGCAAGGCAGCGCAGGCCCAGCGTCGCGCTGATATCGGAGTGCGAAGTGGCTCGGGACCGCACCGTGATCGGCACTACCTCAACGTGATTCACAAGCACTCGGCTTGGAGGGTCCGCCAGTAGGGCGCTGGCGGCCCCTTTCAGTGCGAGCGGTGGCCGGTGGAATGGATCCCGGTCGGCAGTGGCCCCGCTATGCTCCGACCGGCCGCAGCGAGGTGAGGCGTGCCATCTCGTCTTCCGAGAGCCGAAGCGCGCCGGACGCCACGTTCTGCGCGAGGTGGTCCGGATCACCGGTCCCCGGGATCGCCAGCACGTGCGGCCCCTGCTGCAAGGTCCAGGCCAGCCGGACCTGCGCGACGGACACACCGTGCGCGCGGGCGACGGCGCACACCTCCTCGCGATCGCTGGCAGCCGGACCCGCCTCGCGCCCGGGACCGGCGATCGCGAAGAACGGGACGAAGGCGAGGCCGAGTTCACCGCAGAGCCGCAGGAGTGCCCGGTCCTCGCTCGACGCACCGATCCCGTAGGGGTTCTGCACGCAGACGACCGGGGCGATGGCCCTGGCCTCGGCCAGTTGCTCGGACGTGACGTTGGAGATGCCGAGGTGGCGGATAAGCCCGGCATCGCGCAGTTCGGCCAACGCGCCGAAGTGCTCGCCGATCGAGCCGGTCCGCCGGCTCGGTGGCACGCGCAGGTTCACCACGTCCAGGTGATCGCGACCGAGTTGGCGCAGGTTCTCCTCGACCTGGCCGCGCAACTGTGCCGGCGCAGCCCACCACCACGCGCCCGAGGGATCGCGGCCCGGCCAGACCTTGGTGGTGATGACCAGATCCTCCGGGTATGGCGCCAGCGCCCGGTTGATCAGCTCGTTGGCGGAGCGCGTCGCCGAGAAGTAGAACGCGGCGGTGTCGATGTGGTTCACACCGAGCTCGATCGCCCGCCGGAGCACGCCTATCGACCGATCGCGGTCGCACGGCACGCCGCGGTCGAAGGGCGCGGTACCCGTCAAGCGCATCGCGCCGAACCCGACGCGGTTGACGGTATGGTCACCAAGTTGCCAAGTACCCGTGGCAGGCGCGTGTGGGCTCATGACATGGATCTCCTCTTGCGGTAGGAACAAGAACCGATGGGTGGGGCGCGGCGCGCTCAGGTCGCTCGGCAGGGCGAGGACCTCGAAGCCGGTCCACCAGTGTCGAGGCAGGCCGAGCCCCGGGCATGAAAAAAGCCTCCCCGGCGGATCGGAATCCGCACCGAGAAGGCTCACGTGATGACCAGGATTCTAGCAGGGCAGGGCGTCCAGCAGCAGGTCATCGAATACGCGGGCTTCGAGGGCGGGTATCCCAGCGGTAGAGGGACCAGGCGCGTCGGATGAGGCAGCGGACGGTGATGATGGCGCTGGCCAGGGCGATGAAGAACTCGACCGGAGCTTTTCGTCGCTCGGTGCAACGGCGGAGCTTGCCGAAGTTGTTCATCCACGAATTCGTGCGTTCAACCACCCAGCGCCCGCCGGCCTGGATGGGAGTCTTCGCACCGCGCTTGGCGATCTGGCCGGTGATCCCTCTCGCCGGCAGGTCCTGGTGGACCATGCTGTAGTCGTATCCGGCGTCCAGGCTCAGCCGCGGGCTAGCGGGTAGCGGCCCCAGGGCTGCTTGAAGGTCGGCGAAAGCGGTCGAGGGTGGCGGGCAGCAGAGTGTGGTCGCGGGTGTTGGCCGGTGCGGGATCGGTGACCAAAGGAATTCCCTGACTATCAGTCAATTGAGAACGCTTGATGCCTTGTTTGGCCCGGTCGACGGGGCTCTTGCCCGCGCACTCGCCGCCGGAGGGCGCTTTGGCGATGCAGCCGTCGGCGGACAGCTGGTCGAGTTCGAGGCCGATCACGCGGTCGTAGGCGGCGAGAACAAGCAGCCTCAGCGTCTCCATCACCCCGGCGGCGATCCACTCGTCGCGGCGGCGCAGTGTGGTGGCGGAACAGTCCTTGTCAGCCGCGCGCTCGTATCCGCAGCCGAAGACCAGGACTTGCACCAGCCGGTCGAAGACCACGGCGTCGCTAATGCGCGGGTTGTGGCAGCCCCACGGATGACGGTCCTCACGGACGGGCAGCAGGGCGAGGAACTGGTCGCGGATCGGGTCGAGAATGCATGATGGGACGGCAGGCACGGATCCCCTGGTGATCATGAAGCGTAGAGAACTCCATGATCGGGCGAACCGTGCCTGCACCGCTACGGCCCCCGGCACAGCACCTACTGGCGGACGCCCTTAGGGGTCCTTGCACAATGCCCGCCCGGGTCGCGCGGCCTGGTGCCGCACCTCGCCGCGTTGCCGAAAAGCCCTAGTAGCTCCTCCCCCATCGAGGGCTCTCCGGCGCCTTGCGATGCACGGCACCAGACCACGCGACCTGATCGGGCGCTCATTGTGCAAGGACCCCTTAAGAAGCCGTATCTGAACCGAACCTGATCGCTTGATTTCCGCTGGTCAGGCATGGTCTAGCTCGGGATGAGGGAGGCATGCGGCGTCTTGTTTCGGCTCCGTGATCGAGGGGTGCGCGATGGCGTCGGTGTTGGGAATGCTGGAGGAGCGGGAGACAGCGGCCCGGGTGCGGGTGGAAGGGCTGCGGGAGGAAGTCGCGCGGCTGGCCGGGGTGTTGGAGGCCGCGGAGATCGAGCTGGACCGGCGGGTGATCGCGCGGGAGGAGCTGGTCGAGGCCCTGGCGGCCTCGGCTGCCGATACCACCGCCGTGACCGAGGCGGAGGCAGAAACCGTGCCCGCGCCGGTGCCGGGCTCGATCGTGCCGCCTTGGCGCGAAGGACTGCCGGTGACGGTGCTGGCGCCGGACTGCCAGCGGATTCTGGGCGTGCTCGACGGACGGCGGCCCGCGGGTCAAGGACTGCTGAAGGCCAGGGAGATCACGGTTCAGCTGGGCTTGGAGACAACGCGGCGAAGGTCGAGGGGGTGCGCTCGAAAGCCCGGCGTCTGGCGGAGCGCGGGTGGCTCCTGCAGGAGACCTCGGGGGCATTCAGCGTCGGCCGACGGCCCGTGGCCGTGCCAGACGCCGGCCCATCCGCGTGACCATCGACCACCGGATCATCGCCTCGCTGCTGGTTGGCAACGTCTCATAGTCCCGGGCCAGTCGGCGCGAATGCATCAGCCACGCGAACGTGCGCTCCACCACCCACCGCCTGGGCAGTACCGCGAACCCCTCCATGTCGTCGGTGCGTTTGACGATCTCCAAGGTCAGCGCGAGTTTTGACGGCACCAGTCGACGAGGGAGCCGGTGTACCCGCCGTCGGCCCGGACGAGGGTGATGTCGCGGTGCAGGCGGCGCAGCCGCATCAGCAGGCTTGCGGCGGCGTCCCGGTCGCCGATGTTCGCGGCGGTGACCGCGACGACCAGGAGCAGGCCGAGGCAGTCGGTCACGATATGCCGCTTGCGGCCGCCCACTTTCTTCCCGCCGTCGTAGCCGCGTGAGGCGGCCGGCACCGAGGCCGCGGCCTTCACCGACTGTGCGTCGATGATCCCGGCCGTCGGCTCCGGCTCACGGCCCTCCCGCTCACGCACCCGTCCGCGCAGCCGGTCGTGGAACTCTGTGATCAGCCCGTGCTCGCGCCAGCGGCGGAAGAAGGCGTAGACCCGGCCCCAGCCGGGAAAGTCCGCGGGCATCGCCCGCCAGGAGATCCCGCCCGCGACCAGGTAGCGGATCGCGTCCAGCAGCTGGCGGTGGCAATAGCCCTCGGGCTGCCCGCCTCTGCCCTGGAGCCAGGCCGGCACCGGCAGCAAAGGCCGCACAACCGCCCACTCCGCGTCCGAAATGTCGGAGAGATACCGGCGTTCCCGGTCCGGATGGTCGGCCGCGTTGCCGTACACATGCGCGAGGCAGTCACACGATGGAGCAGCCGAGTTGGACTGGACGGGTTCGGACACGTACAACAACGACACTAGGGCCTCCCGGCGCTGCTCGGTTAGATCCGCATCCCCGAGCTACCGAGAAGCCCTGTCTTCATGCGCGCACAACAGGAAGATCACCCCGGCGGGAAACCTGTTAGACCCGCACGTTCCATGATCGGTTGAGATACGGCTCCTGAAAACTGCCCAGCACTCAGAACAAACACCGTTGCAGTATTAAGGTCCTCATCACTCCCGGAGGGGTCGCAACAGTGCACGGGGCGCCAGATGCCGGACATCTCCGCAGCTCGTCCTCGTCGCCCCTGAAGGGGTCGCAACCCGAGCGTGTTCATGGTGGGCGGCCTGGTGGTCATCGTCCTCATCAACTCCTGGTGGTCCAGCAGGTGCGACTCGTCGATCACGACCGCGGTGCGTCCGCGTTCGTCGACCTCCGCGGCCAGCGGCGGACGCCTGAACTGACGGGCATTCACCTCGCGCGGTTCCTACTGGACCCGTGCGAGGTACCGGTGGAGGTCACGGAGTACCTGGCGGGTCGGCTGGAGATCGCCGACGCCGGAGCATCACCTGCTGGAACTGGAGCTGGCGGCCGCCGCCGAAGCCCGGCAGACGGCGGCGCAGCCGCTGACTGGGGAACGGCTCACTGGATCAGCTCGATGTGCGGATGGTCCGGGGATACCGGGCAGACGTGCAGCTGCAGATCGTAGCCTCGGGCGAGGTCGAGCATGGTCGGGTTGTGCGGTTCGGGATGGGTGGTGGATGACAGAGAGCGGGCTCGGTCCTCGTCGGGAATCCAGTCGGGATAGTTGGAGTTCCATTCGCCCGAGGCGATGGTCAGCAGCGGATCCATCTCGGTGCCGCATGAGGGGCAGAGCCGGGGTAGGGGATCGGTGAGGCCCCAACGGGTCCATCCACCGACCTTCCAGCCGGGAGCGACGGACATCCTGCCCGTGTAGAGCTCGTTGTAGAAATCCTTCGAGTAGGGCGTGTCAGAGCTGTCCAGCGGGTACGGCGTGTTGTCAAAGCTGTCCAGAGCGGCGCCGGCCGTCTGCCACCTGCGCCAGTCCTCCAGCTGCCGCTGGAGCTCCTTGCCCAGTTCCATGATGTTGGGGTATTCGGTGATCTGCTCCGGCGCGAGCAGGCACGGCTCCGGCAGGTAGCCGGGGAACTGGATCGCGGGCGGCTCGGGGGGTGTGTCGAGGATGTCGGTGACTGTGGCGGCGGACCGCCAGAACAGCGCGGTCTCGGGCTGCGCGGGGTGGTCGAAGGGGCACCACAGCACTTGGAGCAGATCTGCCTCGGCCTGCTTGGGCGGGCGCAGCAAGGGGACGTCACGTACGTACAACTGGGCCACGGGCAGCATGGCGATCGGGCCCTCGGGCCACGGGCGGCCGGCCTTGATCCGCTCCTCGATCGCCAGCTCCTCGGGCGTGTACCGGGTCCCCGGGGGATCGCCGCCCGGCCGGTTCGCCACCGCTGCCCGGATGCGTCGCCGCTGCCGCACGTCCTCGGGCGAGAGGATCTCGTTCCACCCGTCCCACTCGTGCGGTCCCTCGCAGTGCGGCCACGGCTCGTCGGCGGGCCACAGCAGCGGCCCGCCGACGGAGCTGTCGTACGGCGTGGGCGACCCGGGGCGGGGATGCAGCCGGGTCGCCGTGCGTGCCAGCGGGGCCAGTTGCGGGGCGACCGCGGTGACGTCGACCAGCCGCGGCGGGGTGGTACGGATGCGGAGTGCGGCGGCAATGCTCATTGCCCGCTCGGCGCACACCGACCGGATCTCGTCCAGCAGCTCGGGGTAGTGCTCGCCGTACGTGTTCAGCGCATGCCACACCGCGTCCAGTGCTGCTATGAGCGGGGCGGGCTTGGCGGCGGCGAGCACGGCGGGAAGAGCGAAGTGCGGCTGTGAGATCCGTCCCGGGGTGCGCGGCGTAACGGCAAGGGGCACCACGACGACCTTGTGCCCTGTGTCCGCGAACGGCGGCGGGACGTACGGCGGCCACTCCGGAGGTATCGCTTCGAGCACCGTCCTGTCCGGTACACGAGGGTCGGAGCGCAGGGCCTCCCACATCCGGGCCGGGTCGTCGAACGGCGGCGGCAGAGGGCGTCCCTCTGCCGACTCCGAGAGCGCCTGGGCGACCCACGGCACATCGGTCAGGCCCGCAGCCTCGCAGGCCCGCCGCGCGGCCAGCAATGCCACTGCACGCTGGACCTCGGGACCCACGACATCGAGGGCGTGCACCAGGTCGCTGTCGAAGCGGAGCAGACCGAGGACGTTGCTCTCGCGGGCACCGCGCAGCCTCTCGCTCGGCAGCCGCCCGCCCCACTCCCACTCCTCGTGGTGCAGGCGGCGCCCCTCGACGGCTTGTTCGGCCCGCTCCTCGGCCGCCCGTTGGAACACCTGGCGAGTCAGGCGTTCGGCCTCGGCGAGCTGCTCGGGCGTACGCGCCGTCCGGCGCACGTTCCAGTGCAGGTCCCCGGCCATCCGCGAGGTGTGGCGGATCACCTCGTCCGGGCGGGGTGGGGCAGGCCAGAACTGCAGGAGGTAGCTGTCCGCCCGGGACTCCCCAGCCACTCTGGTGGAGAGTTCCCGTCCCTCGTCCATCCCCCGGGCGCAGTACCGGACCCGGTAGTCGGTTCGGGCGAGACCCAGGTCCCACGTCGCCTCGCCGTCCCCCTGCACCAAACTTGTGCGTTCCGACTCGGGGCGGAAGGACACCTCCATCACGTCATCCCAGACCGGGTCCAGCACAGGGGCTGCGTCGTGGACTTCCACGACAAAGCCGACGTCGCCCGCGTACAGCCCGGTGGACAGGACGATCACACCTGGGACCGCAGCCCCGCACAACCCCCCGATCTGGTACGCGAGCGCCTTGGCGAGGTCAGGTCTGGCGCTGTCCGGATCGCTCTCGACGTAGATCTGACGATCGTGAACACGCACCTCGCCTGCGACCGGCCTACGCACAGCACTCCCCTCGTCAAGGACGGCCTCAAAGCCCCTGTCGGGCAGGCCGTCACGTGCCTCGCATCATGCCGCAGGCCACTGACAACACGGCCGACGACGCCGCGAGGCCGACGGTGACATCGATGATGCGGCCACTGACGCAAGAGGGTGTCGGTCACGATGTGCCGTTTGCGGCCCGGCACCTTCTTGCCGCCGTCGTAACCGCGTGAGGCTGCCGACACCGTCGCGGCGGCCCGCACCGACTGCGCGTCGATGCCCCCGCCGTGGGCCCTGCCTCGCGGCCCTCCCGTTCACGGACTTCCCGCGCAGCCGGTCGTGGAAGTCTGTGATCAGCCCGCGCTCGCGCCAGCGGCGGAAGAAGGCGCGGACCCGACCCCAGCCGGGAAAGTCCGCGGGCATCGCCCGCCACGAGATCCCGCCCGCGACCAGGTGACGGATCACGTCCAGCAGCTGCCGGTGACAGTGACCCTCGGGCGATCCGCCCCTCCCCCAAAGCCAGGCCGGCACCGGCAGCAGAGGCCGGACGGCCGCCCATTCCGCGTCCGACATGTCAGACGGATACCGGCGTTCCCGGTCCCGGTGGCCGACCGCGTTGCCGTACGCGTGCGCGAGGTGATCACACGATCGTGCAGCCGCGTTGGACGGGAGGCGTTCGGAGGCGCACAACAACGACATCAGGGCCTCCCGGCACTGCTCGGTTGGATTCGCATCCTCGAGCTACCGAGAGGCCCCGTCTTCATACGCGTACGACGGGAAGATCACCCCGGCGAAAAACCTGTTCGACCCACACGTTCCATGATCGGTTCAGATACGGCTTCTTGAGGTCGCGCAGATAGGCGCGGTGGGGAGCCCTGTCACGAGATAGGCACAGCCTCTGTGCGATCACGTACTTGCCACGCTCTGTGATCACTGGGGTCTGCCTCGAGCGGAGTGGCTGTACGCCTGGCCCAGAAGGTGCAGAGGATCTGGGGCCTGCTCAGATCGCCGGTACAGCCATCGGGGAGCGAGTTGCGGCGGAGATGAGAATTTCGCGGGGTACTCGCCCTGCTGCGGCAAGGACGCGGCCCACTGGGTAGGCGTGGACGCCTGCCGGGAGGCTTCCGCGGCGACCGCTGAGTACCACGTCGATGGAGCCCATGGTGCTGTGCGATTCCGTGGTTCGGTCCAATCGCCGCAGTGTTTGGCGAGCGACTGCTTCCGCACTGTCGTACAGGGTGGTTCCGGTGGGCAGGCTCTGCAGAATCTCTGGCGCCACCAGGGGGTAGTGCGTGCATCCCAGCACCACGGAGTCGCAATTTTTGGGGGTTCGCTCGGCTGCGTCGGCGATCGCTTCCGCTGCTGCGGCCATGTCGCCCTGGTCGATCGCCTCGGCCAGACCGGGGCATGCGACACGCGCGACAGGCCGGCCGTTCGCGTAGTCCGCGATCAGGCGATCCTGGTAGTCACTCGACGTGGTCCGGACGGTTGCCCACACGGCGAAGCCTTGGCCGGTTGCTGCGGCCGATTTCACGGCGGGCACGGTTCCGATCACGGGTACGCGCGGTTCGAACCTCTCGCGCAGAGCGCCGATCGCGGTGACGGTGGCGGTGTTGCAGGGGACCACGATGGCCTCCGCGCCCCGCTGGACGGCCAATTGAGCGGAGGTGAACAGACGGTCCGTGACGAAGGAGGCCGTTCTCGATCCCCAGGGAGCGCCGTCGGGGTCCAGAAGCAGAAGCAGATCGAGTTCCGGGGCGAGGTGCCGAAGCCAGCCTGCAGTGGAAAGGAGGCCAAATCCTGAGTCGATCAATGCCACCGTCATGGGGTCAAGTTACCAGCCAGGTCTTGCCGCCTGGCTGCACTGGTACGGCCCACGGACCACTGCGAAGCTCTGTGAATGAGTAGGCGCGGACGCCGTGGCCGGTGAACGGGTGTGAGTAGTTGAGGTACAGAAAGTGCCGCTGAGATTGATCTTGGTCGGGTTGGTCTACTTCGCGGGCGCGTTGAGCTGGCGGGGTACAGCGCCGGCGCGCATGTCCGGGATGAGGTCCAGCCAAGGTGAGCCCAAAAGCCTTCATGGGATGATCTTGGTGGGTCAGCAGTGCGGTTCGGCGGGAGCGTTCTGGGCCGGGTCGCGCTCGTCGTCTTGGTCGGTTTGATCGGTCCAGGTGCCGAAGGGGCGGCCGGGCAGGCCGGCCTCGTCGGCACCGAGCTGGAGGGCGCCACCCTTGAGTCGGTGCGCGCCCGGGATCACCGGGTACCGCGAGAACTTGGGAGATCGAACCGGGAGCTGGATCTTCCCAAGGGCAAGGTCGGCTCCGCCTACCTCAAGTACTGTGACTTCGCGTGATCGAATCCGAGATTGAGATCAGCGAGGATCTGGTCCGCGACCTGCTGCGGGAACAGCATCCGGACCTGGCCGAGCTGCCCATCCGCGAGGTGGAGGGCGGCTGGGGCAACCAGATGTGGCGCCTCGGGGACAAGTTGGCCGTCCGGATGCAGCGGATGGACAAACTCCCCGATCTGCAGCTCAAGGAGCGCCGCTGGCTGCCGGTGCTGGCCCCGCGCCTGCCGCTTCCGATCCCGACCCCGGTGCGGAGCGGGGCACCGTCCGAGCGTTTCCCCAAGGTCTGGACCGTCATGACATGGGTTGAAGGCACGCCGCTGGACCACGGCTCGATCACCCGCGGCGACCACGCGGCCGACACGCTGGCGGCCTTTCTCAAAGCGCTGCATGCGGAGGCGCCCGCCGACGCGCCGGACGCCTCGGACTTCGGCGCTCACCCCAGGAAGTGCACGGACGGCTTCGAGAACTTCCTGCAGGCCGTGGACCTCGGCCGCTTCGCCGAGGACGACATCCGGGCCGTGTGGGACGACGCGGTGGTGGCTCCCGAGTGGGAGGGCCGGCGGGTGTGGGTGCACGGCGACCTGCATCCCGCGAACGTCGTCGTCGCGGACGGGACACTGGCGGGCATCGTCGACTTCGGCGCAGTCTTCGCCGGCGACCCGGCATGGGACCTTGTGGCCGCCTGGCTGCTGCTCCCCGCGGGCGGCGCCTCACGGTTCTTCGACAGCTACGCACAGGCGGACGAGGCGGCGGTACGACGGGCGCGCGGGCTGGCCGTGATGAAGAGCCTGTTCCTGATGCTGATGGGCCAGAACGGGGACCGCGGCCTGCCCGGCGGCAAGCCGAACTGGGGGCCCGCAGGCCGGTCGGCACTTGATCGTGTCTTGAAGGGCCTTTGACGTCGGCATAGATCGACCGTCCCTGGCCCGGTCTGGTACTTGGAATTGGGCTGGTCAGTGAAAGGATGATCTTGGCGAGTCAGCAGTGCAGGTCGGCGAAAGCATCCTCGGCCGGGCCGTGCTCGTCTTCCTGGCCGTCCTGATGAGTCCAGGTGCCGAGGGGGCCGGGCAGGCCGGCCTCGTCGGCGCCGAGCTGGAGGGCGCCGCCCTTGAGTCGGTGCGGTCCGGGGATCACCGCATGCCGCCGTCGAGCTGGGCCGGGACGCGGCCGGCGCGGAGTTCCTGCAGGTCCGGGATGTGGTCGTACAGCGTCCCGGGGCTGACGCCGAGCAGGCGGGCGATCGAGGTGATCGAGTGCTCGGGGTTGGGCAGCATGTCGCGGGCGGCGCGGATGATGTCCGCGTTGACGACGGTGGGCCGACCGCCGACCCGGCCGTGGGCGCGGGCGGAGGCCAGGCCCTCGCGGGTGCCGGAGACGATCAGCTCGCGGATGAACTCGGCGAGAGCGGCGAAGACGTGGAAGATCAGGCGCCCGCCGGCGGTGGTGGTGTCCAGGCGCTCGTGCAGCGAGGCGAAGCCGATCTCCCGGCTCCGCAGCTCGCCGACCATGTTCACCAGGTCCTTGAGCGAGCGGCCGTAGCGGTCAAGCGCGGGGACCACCAGGGTGTCGCCGCTCTGGAGGAAGGCGTGGCACGCCTTCAGCTCGGGTCACAGGTCGTCGTTGCCGGACTTCTTGTCGGCGAAGATGCGGCGGCAGCCGGCGGCGGTGAGGGCGTCGATCTGGCGGTCGAGCTTCTGACCGCCCGTGGACACCCGCGCGTAGCCGATGCGGATGTCGGTCAGGCGTGCGGGTTCGGCAACCAGGAGGTCGAAGGCGGCAGGTTCAAGTGGCGTGCTCACGCCCGGATTCCTGTCAGAAAACGGTGATCTCGGGTTGTTGAACCACCGGGGTTCTTGAAGGAGTTTTTGAAAACCTGGCGGGCCTTCCGGCCGCCCGTCCGGCGATCTTCAACAAACGAAGGTTTCTTGACGACTCAGGGACTTGGGCGATGCGGATGAGCTTCTGTGACGGGCGAAGCGAAGGCGCCCGGGTGCTGGCTGAGCAGGTCGAGAAGCAGGGCGCGGGAGCGAAGGCCTCACGTGCTGGACAGCCGATTCCGGAAGCCCGAACAAAACCCCTTGCCCAATGGTCAAGAAGTGTTGACCATTGGAGGCATGCCTACCGATGATCTTCCCGAGACGTTCCACGTCACCACTGACGAGCAGCTACGCGCCGTTTCCAATCTCACGCGTCACCGGATCATGGCCGTGCTCCGCTTCGAGCCCGCGACGATTACGCAGATCGCCGAGCGAGTGGGCCTTGCGAAGGGGAGTTCCAGCTACCACGTACGGCTGCTCGAACGGGCCGGCCTGGTGAGGGTGGTACGAACGCGGAAGGTCCGGGGAGTCACTGAGCGGTACTACGCAATGGCCGCGCGGGCGATCGTGCTGCCGGATCCGGGCGAGGGAGGGCCGGATGTGCTGATGCGGCATGCGGTGGCGGACCTGGAGGCAGCGCCGGTGGATGGCGAGCGGCACGTACGAATGGCGCATCTGCGGCTCACCGAGGAGCAGTTCGCGGAGCTGGGGGCGCGGCTGCAGGCACTGGCGGACGAGTACCGGGAGCTGTCCGATCCGTCGCTGCCGGACGCGTCACTCGTCTTCGCACTGTTCCACCAGGCACCGCGCGAGCAGGCCGAAGGGGACGCCAAGTGACTTCAGACGTTGGGAAGTTGCCGACCGGGTTCGGGCGGCTATGGACTGCACAGACGGTGTCCTCGCTCGGTGACGGGGTGTCGCATGCCGCGCTGCCGCTGCTCGCGTTGACGTTGACGCGGGATCCGATGGCGCTCGCCGTCGTCACAGCCGCCGGAACGCTGCCGTGGCTGCTCTTCGGGGTGCTCGGCGGTGCGCTGGTGGACCGCTGGGACCGTCGCCGCACGATGTGGGTCATGGACGCGGCGCGTGCGGTGCTGCTCGCGATACCGGCGGCAGCGGCCGCACTCGACGTGCTGAGCATTCCACTGCTCGCGGCCGTCGCCTTCCTGCTCGGCCTCGGCGGACTCTTCTTTGACACGGCCGCCACGGCCTATCTGCCGGATCTGCTCGGCCGCGACCCCGCGTTCCTGGAGCGCGCCAACTCCCGCCTGCGCGGCACCCAGACCGCCGCGTCCGGCTTCGCGGGGCCGCCTGCGGGCAGTGCCCTGCTCGCGCTCGGGCGGGCGGTTCCGCTGCTCGCCGACGCGGTGTCGTTCGCGCTCTCCGCACTGCTCGTACGGTCGCTGCCTGCCGCACCCCGGCCCGTACCGCAGGCCCGTGAGTCGCTGCTTCGGCAGGCGCGGGCCGGCGCCTCGTACGTATTCCGGGATCAGTTGCTGCTCGGGCTCGCGCTGCGTCCCGCGGTCGGGAACATCGCCTTCCTCGCCGTGGAGACCGTACTCGCCCTCTTCGCGCACGATCGTCTCGGCATCGACACCTTCGGCTTCGGCCTGCTCCTCACGGCGGAGGCCACCGGCGGTCTGCTCGGCGCGGGCATCGCCTCCTTCCTCGGCCGACTACTCGGCACCGGCACCGCACTGACCTGCACGGCCGCAGTCGAGGGACTCGCCGTCCTGGGCCTTGCCGCCGCCCCGAACCCGTACGTCGCCGGCCTCGCGCTCGCCGTCTGCGGAGCGGGCATGGGCGCCACGATGGTGCTCGGCCCCTCCCTCCGACAGGCGATCGTCCCCGCCCACCTGATGGGCCGGGTCGCCTCCACCTCCCGCATGCTCGCCATGTGCGCCGCCCCGTTCGGCGCCTTCCTCGGCGGCTGGCTGGCCACCACCTACGACGTGCGCACCCCGCTCTGCACCGCCGCCCTCCTCCTCCTCACCATGACCGCCGTCACCGCGACCATGACCAGCAACCGCCAGGTTAAGGCGGCGCTGCGTGCCGCCACT
The DNA here is from genome assembly GCF_042888465.1 of Streptomyces sp. NPDC002888. Lineage (NCBI taxonomy): Bacteria > Bacillati > Actinomycetota > Actinomycetes > Kitasatosporales > Streptomycetaceae > Streptomyces > Streptomyces sp. NPDC002888. The sequence goes on from NZ_JBIAPU010000035.1 coordinate 92,625, forward strand.
CCGGCCGATGATCCAGATCACCCGGAATCCTGGGACCCCGTTCAGGAGGGTGCCATTCAGGGCTCCTCGAGGTCGTTGAGCCAGTGCTGAGCCCAGCTCGGCGTTCCTCGCCTCGGCCCGGAGCGTCGGGCGCCTGGCCTCCACAGGATGCAACGAGTGGCCCAGCGGGAGGCGGGGTGCGCCGCCGTCAATCCTCGTCGTCCTCGACAGCCTCCGAGTCCCGGAAGGGGCGCAGGCCCTGACCGGGTCCGCCGGCCTTGATGTCGAACAGATAGCGGCCCAGGAAGTTGATGTGCCGGTCCTGGAGCGGGGAGAGGCGGGCCACGTCCTCGTCCGTGATGTCGTGGCCCTCGGCGCGGAGCTGGGCGACGGCGGCATCCAGGTAGCGGGTGTTCCACGGGACGACGGCGTTGAGGACCAGACCGAGGGCGGCGAGCTGGTCCTCCTGGCCCTCCCGGTACGCCTGGCGGATCTGGCCCCGGCCGCCCTGCGGGGTGAGGAGAGCGGCCACCTCCGCCTGAGTGGCTGATCCAGCACGGGCTCAACCGCACGAACGTCGACGCCGTGCACACCGGTGAGTGCTGGGCAGCGGCCAAGAACGGCCGGTGCCGTCCGGTCACACGGCAGCAGGCGCTGGAGGCACTGCGACAGCAGGTGCCCGCCTGCGTCCACTGCCGACCGGACACGGCCCTCGGCATCCTCCACTAGTAGCTGTCGTAGCTGGGCTTACCGTTCGGCCGGTAGACGCCGACGATGGTGCCGCCCTTCGTCGTCGAGACGCTGACCGGCTCCAGCGCAGTGGGGATCGCTCCGTCGGCGAACAGCCGCTTGCCGGTGCCGATGATCACCGGATGGATGGTCAGCCGGTACTCGTCGACGAGGCCGTGCTGCATGAGGGTCTGGGCGAGGTCGCCGCTGCCGACCACGTTGATGTTGCCGCCGTCGGACACCTTCAGCCTGCGTACAGCATCGACGATGTCGCCCTCCAGCAGCGTGGAGTTCTGCCACTCGACGGACGTCAGGGTCCGAGACGCCACGTACTTGTGCATGCTGTTCATCCGATCGGTGAACGGGTTGCCGGGATCGGCGGTCGGCCAGTACGACGCGAAGATCTCGTACGTCTTACGGCCGAGCAGCATCGCGTCGGAGTGCTCGTACCAACCTGCGATGGCCGTGCCGACCTCGTCGTCGGCCACCGGTTTCTGCCAGCCACCGTGCTCGAAGCCGCTCTCAGCGTCCTCGTCCGGACCGCCCGGCGCCTGCATGACGCCGTCCAGCGTCAGGAACGTGCAAACGATGATCTCGCGCATGGTGCGCTCCCTTCGTCGACGGGTAGACCGCACAACCGCCGGAAACTCATCGGCGGAACTTCCGCGGCCGGGCTGCAGTGACTGGCTGCCGGGCGACTGCTCCCTGCCCGACGGCGCTGCCGGTGGTCGACGTGGAAGGCATCACGGCATGACGTGGTCCTTGCCCAAGCCGATGCTGACCCTGGCCGTCGAAAGCCCTGCCCTGCGCACCGGGTGGGCGGCGGAGCCGAAAATATCGACAGGGTTTTGTGTTGTCCGTTGTCCATCGCGAGCTCGGCCTCTCTGCCCCGGCCAAGGCGCCTGCGTGGGACAGTGTTGGACTGCCAGGGGGCGTTGTCCGTCGAGGCTGGCACCGTGGTGCTGCGCTCACGCCGGGGCACCGACATGGGGCCGGCCTTCCCCGAGATCGTGGTCGCAGCCGGGCGGCTGCCGGACGCGACCGCGATCGACTGCGTTATGTGACCTGTGGGGGTGTCTCAGCCCCAAGGTGTCTCAGGCGGCGCAGCTCCCATAGACGAGACGTGACGGGCGTCGCGGCCACGTGCCGCAGCGGCCGCTCAGAGGTGGCCGTCCAGGAACTTCCGTACCTCGGCGATTGTCATAGGCCCCGTGCCGTGCGCCACCGCCTCTCCCTCCTTCAGCAGGACGTAGGACGGGGCTCCGGTGATCCCGTATCGCTCGGTTGCGGCCGGACAACGCGTGATGTCGGCGCGGACGGCCGTCAGGCGGCCCGTGTAGTCGTCGGCGATGCCACCCACGACGAGGTCCATCACCCGGCAGGGCTCGATTGCCTTGGGCCATGTCCCGGTGAAATATGCGAGGACCGGAACTCCGCTCATCCCGAGGATGAAATTGAACTCCGCGTCCTCACGGGGGCGGTGAACCCGCTTCGCCATGGAAGCTCCTGACCTCACGTTCCGTCATTCCATCCCCATCATCCCTCGCGCGGTGTACCAGGCCGGCCCGGTCGGTCCTCCGGTTGACCTGTGTGAAGGGAGGCACGGGGCCGTCGCAGACCACGGTGGTCCCCGGCGCGAGCGGCCCGGCCCCCCGCCCCTGGTGACCCGGCCTGGCCGCCCCGCCGGTCACCCAGCTGTGCAGCCCGCCGCGCGCCCGTGGGTCAGCTCGTGCCAGGACAGCGCCCTCCACGACGACATGAAAGCCGCTTTTCAGGGCATAGCGGCCCAGATCACCGACCGGATGCTCGATAAGCGCGTCGACGAGCGGGCCGGCGCGCATCGTCCACCGGATCCAGTCGAGCCGTATCCGCCACCGCTCTTCTCAGAGACAGCGCCCGACGGGCTTCCCGAGGCCTTGCCTGGTCTTCACATCAACCCCCGGTCTCAGCTGGCTCATACCGCTCTTCCCCGGGCCGCATGAGCCAGCTGATGGCACCGAGAACGAGGCGCACGATTCCTGGACTGCTCGCGGACGCGGGCGTGGACGGTCGAAGTACGCGTCAGCTGACCCGAAGACCGACCGCCAGAGTCAGTTCAAGGACCCGGTGTGGCGATGCGAGATCCGGAAACAGCTCCCGCAGCTGCGACATCCGGTACCGGACTGTCTGGGGATGGACGAACAACGCCGCCGCCACCTCGTCCCGTCTGCCCTGGTGCAGCAGCCACTCCCGCAACGTCTCCTCCAGCCGCCGCGCGGTCGCGACAGGCAAGGTCCGCAACGGTGCGAGGGCTCGGGCACGCAGGTCTGCGAACGCGTCCACGTCGGCGCTCAGCACCAGCTCGGGCAGGTGGTCCTCGGTGTCGCGAATATCAGAGGAGAGCATGCGCGCGCGTACGGCTCGTGCGTACGAGGCGGACGCACGAGTCCATGGCCGGGCCGGGCCGACCACGGCGGTGCGGTCGGTCAGCTGCCGCAAGAGATGTGATCGGTCGGCATCGGGGACGAGCAGCACACCGGTGGCGTCCGGCAGATCGTCGAGGACGAGGGTGCTCGGGTCGAGCACGCGGTAGGCGGGCCGGGCCTGGGCGGCGGGCAGCAGGACCGCGGTCAGCGAAACCGGAGGCTGCCACCCGGCCCGTTGAACAGAGGCCAGCAGCACGTCCGGGCTCGCGCCGGCGAGGAGGTCGCGGGCCAGGTGTTCCAGGTGGCGCTCGTGGGCCCTGCCATGGGCGGCCAGTTCGTCGGCGTGGCCCGCGGCGCTCGCGGCGGAGAGCTCGTCGATGTAGGCGAAGGTCAGCTCGGCGAACTTGGCGACCTCGGCGGCGGGCAGACCCGCGGGTACGGCACCCGCTGCCAGGCATCGCCAGGCCACGCGGGCGCCGACGCGGTAGGCGCTGAGCAGGGCGTCCATCGAACGGCCGTCGCGCGCCTCGCCGCGGCCCAGCTCGTAGGCCGCGTCACCGGCGTCGCCGCCTGTGGCGTTCCCGCTCGCGAGGTCCAGGTAGTGCCCCAGGGCGGTGCGGACGGCTCGGCGGATGGTGCCGCCCATGCGGCCCGAAAGGGCGTTGGCGTAGGGAGGGACCTCGTCGATGATCGCCTGGACGACCTCGTCGGCGGTGCTCTTCAGCGCGGCCCGCAGTGCGGTGACCGTCGTCTCATCCAGGGCCAGTTCGCTGGCCCTCCGGATTGCATGGCTCACGTTTTGTTCCCTGCGAACAATTCAGCCGACCAGATTTACGTCCTGCGGTCAGGACTTTACCCCTTGAGGCGCAGCAAGCTGGAGTCATGACGAGTACAGCCCTCCGCAGCAGGGCGTGGAAACTGCTGGAGATGGTCACGACGCCGCTGCTGCCGTCGGACTACCTCGACCTGGTCAGCCCGCTGCGTGCGGGCGCTGACCTGCGTGGGCGCATCGAGGCCGTGCACCCCGAGACGGGTGACGCCGCGACTGTCGTAATCAGGCCGGGACGGGGCTGGCGCGGCCACACAGCCGGTCAGTACGTGCGGATCGGGGTCGACGTCGACGGGGTGCGCCTGTGGCGTGCCTACTCCCTCACCTCGCCGACCAACCGCCAGGACGGCCGCGTCACGATCACCGTGAAGGCGATCCCGGACGGCAAGGTCAGTAACCACCTGGTCCGTAGGGCCACACCGGGCACGCTGATCCAGCTCGACCAGCCGACCGGTGACTTCGTGCTGCCGCAGGCCAAGCCCGCCAAGGTGCTCTACCTGACGGCCGGCAGCGGCATCACGCCCGTGATGGGCATGCTGCGCGACACCGAGTTCGACGACGTCGTCATGGTCCACTGCGCGCCACAGCCGCAAGACGTGATCTTCCGCAACGAACTGCACGACCTGGTCGCGGACAAGAAGCTGCGGCTCACTGAGGTGCACACAGACACAGACGGCATGCTCGACATCGCCCGTCTCGACGAACTCGTGCCCGACTGGGCCGAGCGCGAGACCTGGGCTTGCGGGCCCGCGGGCCTGCTCGACGCCGCCGAAGAGCACTGGACCGAGCACGGCGTACAAGAGCGCCTGCACACCGAACGCTTCCGCCCCAGCATCGTCGTCGCCGGCGACGGCGGCGAGGTCACGTTCAGCGCCACCGGCAAGACCGTCGACGCGGACGGCGCCACGCCGTTGCTGGACATCGGCGAGGAGGCCGGCGTGCTCATGCCCTCCGGGTGCCGCATGGGCATCTGCTTCGGCTGCATCACGCCGCTCAAGGCGGGCGCAGTCCGCGACCTGCGCACCGGCGAGATCACCGAGGCCGAGCCGGGCGTCCTCATCCAGACCTGCGTGTCCGCCGCGGCGGGCCCCTGCGACATCGAACGGTAGGAGCACCTTGACCGCCATCGACCCCACCGCCCACCTGACCGCGGAACAGATCGAGGAGCTTGGCCGCGAGCTGGACGCGATCCGCGACGAGGTGATCGCCGGCCGCGGCGAGAAGGACGCCGCCTACATCCGCAAGGTCATCTCGGCGCAGCGCAAGCTCGAGCTGGTCAGCAGGGGCGTGCTGCTGTTCTCGATCTTCCCGCCCGCGTGGCTGCTCGGCACCGCCGGTCTGTCCGTGGCGAAGATCATGGACAACATGGAGATCGGCCACAACATCCTGCACGGCCAGTGGGACTGGATGCGAGACCCGAAGATTCACTCCACCACCTGGGAGTGGGATCACGTCTCGCCGTCCGAGCAGTGGAAGCACTCGCACAACGAACTGCACCACACGTACACCAACGTGATCGGCAAGGACAACGACCTCGGCTACGGCATCATGCGCGTCGACGAGGACCAGAGGTGGCACCCGTTCCACCTCGGCCAGCCGCTGTGGAACTTCATCAACGCCTGCTTCTTCGAGTACGGCATCGCAGCGTACGACCTGGAGCTCGGCAAGAACCTGCACAAGCGTCGCCGCAAGAACCCGGAGTTCCGCGCGCGGGCCAAGGCCGTGGGCCGCAAGATCCGCAAGCAGGTGCTCAAGGACTACGTGATCCACCCGCTGCTGTCGGGCCCGTCGTTCCTCACCACGCTCGCCGCCACGTTCACCGCGAACCTGGTCCGCAACATCTGGACCCACTCGGTGATCATGTGCGGGCACTTCCCCGAGGGCGTGCAGGTCTTCGAGCGCCGGTCGATCAAGGGCGAGACGCGCGGCCAGTGGTACCTGCGCCAGATGATGGGCTCGGCGAACATCAGCGGCAGCAAGGCCATGCACTTCATGACCGGCAACCTGTCGCACCAGATCGAGCACCACCTGTTCCCGGACCTGCCGAGCAACCGGTACGCCGAGGTCGCGGTGAAGGTGCGCGCGCTGTTCGAAAAGTACGAGCTGGAGTACGTCACCGGGCCGCTGCCCAAGCAGGTGTTCTCCGCGTGGCGCAAGGTCTTCCGGCTCTCACTGCCGAACAAGAAGCCCAAGGTCAAGACGCCGGACCGCGAGCAGGAGCTCGTCGCGGCCTGATTCCCGGTATTGGTTCAGATCTTCCGGCCGTACCGGCGGCACCGCCGGGTTCGGTGAGATCCGTTGCGGACGGTGGGCGGCCGCGACATCAGACCGTACGACACGGGACCCGGGCAGCCCGGTGTCCGGCTGCGCTGCCTGGACGTGCGCCAGGAGCTCAGCACACAGCCCCCGGCGAGGTGTTGTAGTGCGCTGACCTGCCGTGGTCGGGCCGGTAGTCGGGGGCGTACGCGCACTCGGTTTGCCGACGGGCGGGCTGGGTGGAAGGCATCGGCTGTGACGTGGACACTGCCGGAACCGATGCTCGCCGCCCCTGTGTCCGACCCTGCGCTGCTGCCGGGGTGGGCGGGTGAGCCGAAATGGGACGGATTCCGGGCCGCCGTCTCCGTCGACGCGGGCCGGATGGTCTGCGCTCCAGGCGCGGCACGGAAATGGGGCCGGCGTTTCCGGAGGTCGTAGTCGGGGCCGTGCAGCTGCCGGATGCGACCGCGATGGACGGCGAGTTGGTCGTATGGGACGCCGCGGGTCGCCTCACGTTCGAGCGGCTGCAGAACCGGCCACGCGCTGTCAGTGGGCTGTGCCACGATGTGTTCACGGCCCGCTCCGGGCTCGTCACAGACGTTCGGGCCGACGCCTGAAGGGGACGCACGATGACAGAGCACGACCGCACCGCGGGAGAGACCGTGGTGGTCCCGGTGACCCAGGACGGGGTGCGCATCCAGGTGTTCGCGCGCTCCGCCGAGGCCGCGGCGGACGGCGAGGAGACCGAGATCGGCGCCCGTCGCCCCGGCCTCGACCAGGTCATGTCCGGGCTGAACGCGGTGGCGCGGGCCGTGGGCGAACAGGCCCGGCAGAGCACGGCGAGCAAGGTGACGCTGGAGTTCGGCTGCGACATCGCCCTGGAGTCGGGCTCCCTGGTGGCCGCCATCGGCAAGGCGAGCGCCAGATCGGCGTTCAAGGTCACGCTCGAATGGGACAGCACCTCGGCGTGACGGGCCTTCCCCCGGGGAGGCAGGAGTCGGCACTGCTGGACTCCGTCGTCGCACTCGAAGTGCCCTCGCCCGACGGCGAACCGCTCGCCGTGGGCACCGGCTTCTTCGTGGCGCCCGACGTGGTGGCCACGTGCGCCCACGTGGTGGCCGCCTCGGCGGCGGAGCTGCCGCGCAGGATCGTGGGCCGCATCGCCTCGCGCTCGCTGGTCCTGGAACTCCAGGCGCGTCCGGAGCGGTACTTCCTGACCCCGGGGGACGGGCTCGACCTGGCGTTCCTCCAGGTCACCGACGCCGACCGGCGGGAGAGCCCCGCCTCCCTGCCGCTGTCGGACCGGCTGGCCGTCGGGGACGCGCTGTGGACCCATGGGCACCCGTCCGGCATGTTCCGCGCCGGGCAGTCCGCGACCTTCACCTACGAGGGCACGTCCGCCCGTGCCTTCGAGCTGCCGAATAGCCTGCACCGGCTGCGCGGCGCGGTGGTGACCGCCGGGTTCAGCGGCAGCCCCGTCCTCAACCGCCGGACGGGGTGCGTGGCCGGCATGCTCACCACCGCCGACCGGACCGGCAGTTCGCACATGGTCGGGGCGCGCGAGCTGAGCGCCCGGCTCGATCCCGGCTGGTGCGACAGCCGGTGGAGCGCCGACTGCCGGACCTGGCTGGGCACGCTGTCGGACGCGCAGATCGAGGCGGGCGGCTGGCCCTTCCTCGGACCGCGGCTGCGCGAGTTCCTGGACATCTCCGCGCGGGCCGCCTGGGAGCACCCGTACCCGGGCGTGGTCCCCGGCACGGTGCCGCCGCCGCTGTCCACCGTCTACGTCCACCAGCACGCGACGGCGTACCGGGGCCTCGACCCGGTGCCGGACGACGAGGCGCGGACCCCCGCCGACGCGCTCCTGGACCACCCCGACGACGTGATCGTCTTCGGCGGACCGGGCTTCGGGAAGTCCAGTCTGCTGCGGTCTTGGATCACCACCGTCGCCCGCAGGTGGACCGAGGAGCACTTCTACCACTCGGTCCCCGTCCTGGTCAGGGCCGCGGACCTGGTCGGCGACCGGCCCTTCGCGAGCCTCCTGCACGACGCCGTCTCCCGGGAGCTGAGCGGCGCCGGGCTGGTCAGGCCGATCCGCGAGGACCTCTTCGCCGCTTCCCCGGCGCCGGGCGTGCGCTGGCTGCTGCTGGTGGACGGCTTGGACGAGGTGATGAGCCCGGAGGGGCGGCAGCGCGTCCTGGGCAAGCTCGCCTCGATCCGGGAACAGGACGCGTACGCGCACCAGTTCCGGTTCGTCCTGGCGACCAGGCCCACCCTCGACGTCCGGGACGTGCCGGAACCCCGGTTCCGCTGCTGCTCGTTGCTGCCCTTCGACCTCCAGCAGCTGCCCAGGTTCGCCCGCGCCTGGTTCACCGCCCTGGGCCTGCCGGAGCCGGAGGCGAGGACCACCGCCTTCCTGAATCACGTCAGGATCCCCAGCGTGCGGCACCTGGCGACGGTGCCGCTGATGGCGACCATGCTCTGCCAGTTGCACGCCGACTCCGGCCAGGAGCCGCTGCCCCGGGGCCGCTGGGCGCTGTACACGCGGTTCATGGACCTGCTCCGCGCCAAGCAGTACGGCGAGCGGGCCAACGTGCTGGAGCAGGCGCACGCCGTGCTGGACCGCCACGGCGCCGAGGGGGCCCGCGCGGCGGAAGGACTCGGCGCCCTGACGGATCACGTCCTGCGGGAGCTGGCGCTGGCCAAGTACCGCGGGGACACCACCCCCGAGCGGCAGTTGATCGAACGGTGGACGGGCCACCTGCGGCCCGCCTCGCTCCGTCCCGAGCGGTGGAGCGCGCTGTGCGAGGAGGTACTGCTGCGCGGCGGGCTGGTAGTCCGGCGGGGCGGCGGCCTGGAGTTCGTCCACCAGACGCTGCTCGAACACCTCGCGGCGCAGGCCACGGTCGGGGACCCCGAGCGAAACCGGGCCGCCTACCGCTCGATCGTCGGCGGCTGGCCGCGCAGACGCCGGGTGGCCCCGCTGACCGCCGTCGAGAGTCCCTATGTCGACTTCCTCATCTCTTCCTGGTCCGGCCGTCCGGGGTTCGCGCGGCTGCTCGCGCACTGGGCCAGGGAGCTGTACGGCGCCCAGTACGTCGCCCGGCTGAGCGGCGAGGGCGTCGCCCTTCCCCGGCGGGTGCTGCGGGCGGCCACGCGGGAACTGTTCGCGGTGGTCCGCGACGAGCGGCGCGACCCGTTCGACCGGCTGCGGGCCGCCCGGGCGCTGGTGGACCTCGGGGACGCCCGGGGCACCGCGGAGATCTCCTCGTTCGCGGCGCTCCCCGCGCACGACCTGGGATCCCGGCTGCATGCCGCGGAGATGCTCGCGGACCTCGGCGCCGCGGACGCCCATGAGCTGCCGGTCTCCGTCGCCGGCGACCAGGAGACGGACGCGGGGCGCAGGATCAGGGCCGCCGAGATCCTGGGCCGGCTCGGTGACGAGCGCGGCGCGCGGGCGCTGGCGGACCTCGCCCGGTCCTCCGAGACCTGGTGGGTGGACCGGCTGCGCGCCACGGAGTCCCTGGACCGGACCGCGCCCGACAGCGCCGTCGCCATCCTGCTCGGCATCGCCGTCGACGGCCGGACCCCCACCCATGTCCGGTCCGCCGCGGTGGAGGCGCTCTCCCGGCTCCACCCGTACTCCGCCTTCCAGTACCTGCGCGAGACCGCCGGGGACCGGGAGCGCCCGGTGTCCTCCCGGAGCCGGGCGCTGGAGGCCCTGGAATGGCTGGGCGGGAAGGACTCCGTCGAGTGCCTGGCCCGGATCGCCCAGGACCCCTCGGAGGACCGCCTCCTGCGGTTGTCGGCCGCCGACGGGCTCTCCCGGCTCCGGGACCCCCGCGTCGTGGACACCCTGGCTCACCTGCTGACCGGGCCGTCCGACGAGCCGGCGCTGATCCTGCGGGCGGCCGAGGCGCTGGCCCGGCACGGCGACCCCAGAGCGGCCGACGCGCTGGCCGCGATCGCGGCGACGGAGCGGCTGACCGGACCGGAGCGGCTCCAGGCGGGCCGGGCGCTGCTCTCCCTCTCCGACCCGCGCGGCCAGGACGTCCTGTACGCCCTGGCCAGCGACCCCGCGACCGGGACCGGGCTGCGCCTGCAGGCCGCCGAGGCGCTGGACGGCGTACGGGACCCGCGGGCGCTGTACCCGCTCACCATCATCGCGCTGCACCCTTCGGCGCCCCGGGCGTCGCAGATCCTGGCCGCCGAGCGCCTCGACCAGTTCCGCACCCGCAAGGCCGCCGACGCCCTGCTGTCCGTGCTGGACAACCCGGAGCTGCTGGAGGAGATGCGGGTGCGGGCCGGCACGCTCCTGGCGGACCTCGGCGACGGCCGGGCACGCCGCTGCCTGGAGCAGCTCGCCCGGTCGGCGTTCGGTCCGGCGGCGCGGATCCGCGCCGCCGGCGCGCTGGGCAAGATCGCCCCGGAGGACGGGTGCCGGGCACTGGAGGAGCTACTGACGGACGCGTCGGTCGACGCGCACTCGCGCATCCGGGCACTGGAGGCACTGTGCCGGGCGCACCCGGAGCGGGCCAGGCAGGTGCTGCCCGACGTGGCGGCCGACGCCCGCCAGGTGACGGAGGTCCGGATCCGCGCGCTGGCGCTGACCCGGGGCCGCCTGCTGCCGGAGACGAGCGCCGCCCACCGGGCGGTCGCCGCCGCCCGGCACCTGTCGCCGATGGTCCGCGTCGGCGCGGTCCAGGTGTTGCAGCACCTGGGCGGCACGGACGTGCTGGACCTGCTCGGACGGCTGGCCAGGGAGCCCAACCGCTACCTCCAGACCAGGGTGCTGATCACCCTGGCCCAGCTGCAGCACGCACCGGCGGCGGCCGCGGCCCAGGACTTCATGTCCGACCCCAAGGTGCCGATGCGGAACAAGTTCGAGGTGCTCCAGGTGCTGGCCGACTCCCCGGTCGGGGAGCTGCGCCGAGTCGTCCGGGACGTCTCGCTCGGCGCGGTCCCCTCCGATCTGCTGCGGGACCACTGCCGCGCGCTGCTCGCGGAGGCACGCAGACCCGGCCCCCGCACGGCCGGCACCGACTGACCGCGCGACGGCTCCCGTCCCGCGCCTTGGCCCTCGCCCTGCGCGCTGGCCCTCACCCCGGCACCCCACTCCGCACGACCACACCGGCGTTCACCCCGTGAACTCCCTCGCGTCCTGACACAGCTCCAAGTAGGCGCTGCACGCCCGGCCGTGTGTCGGGCTCCCTGCCAGGCTTCTGCCCGGCAGGGAGCCGGAACCGGCACCGCGGCCGCAAAGCGGCGGGCGCTCAGGGCCGACATGCCAGGGTTGTGGACGACACCCTGCTGGACCGGCTGGAGACAGCGCTCAACGAGCTCAACGGAACTCCCCCGGACCGCAAGCCCTTCGCAGACGTCGACAAAGACGTCTCCAGGTCCTCGTCCACGCAGCTGAGCGCGCCGCGCGGCGCAAGCCACTGCGGCGAAGCGGCCGGATTCCGCACCCCGCGCCTACAGGGCTGCAGGAGGAACGTTCAGGGCGGGGAGGTTCTGCGGTGCGCTCAGCTGGGTTGCGGGCGCGCGGCGCATTATCTGGGCCAGGTCGCGGCGTATGCGTTCGGCTTCACCGCGCACCTGGGTGGGGATGCCCCCGCGCTCGGCGACGAGACGGCTGAAAACGGGGGTTTCCTGGAACACGGTAGGGACTACTGACCTTCCACCTGCATCCGGGACGTCAGCCACCCCACGGATCAGACAGAACGGGCGCGCCACAACATTCTGACCGCCGCCTCACATCTGCGACGGCGGCAGGACGCGCCCTCCGGAACGGGGGGCTGAGTTCCAGCGCCCGGCATCGGGAGCGTGGGTCCCGACCGTGGCCGAAGCCCCACGCTCCGAGCTGTACATCCGGGGAATCAGGCGCCGCTCCATCCAGACAGCGGGACTGGACCCTCCCCTTCTTCACCGTCCGGAAAGTCAACGCCCGACACCCACAGAGTCATGCGCGTCCTTGCGGCTCTTCCTGAAGGGCCGCCCGATGCTCCCGCCCATCGGACGCGAGCGGCTCCGCCGGGCGCCCCTCCAGTTCCCGCTGCCTGGCGGCCAGGGCCCTCGCCAGCATCTTCGCCCGGTAGGGGTTCGATGAGCCGAGGGCCTTCGCCACCTCCACGGCCTCGTCCAACAGGGCCAACCGTCGCTCAGGCAACTCCCGCACCAGGGGCGAAGCGCTTGCCTCCACCAGGACGTACGCCAGCTTCGACCCGTACGCCTCCGGCTCCACCTGTGTCAGAAGGCGGTAGATCCACATCCCCTCGGCACCGCGCACCACCCGCCGGTTGGCACTGAGCAGCCTGACCCTCGCCAGCACTACCATGTCCTGATCCATCGATCCCCTTCGTCGCGCCACCCCCGGCCGGTGCACGTCACACGGCGAGACAGCACGGCTAACGCGCCGACAGCCGAGAACGGTTGCCGACACGTTGGCCGGGGAGTGGATGACGGTGAGTCTGGCGCGCGGTAACAGCTGCCACAAGGCCTAACGGACGTGCGCTCGGTCCTACCGAAACCACCTCCGAACAGGCATGATGGACCTGACACTCGCGCAAGGCCCGTCTGCCACCCACTCGCTTGGACGCAACCACGGCATCCTGTGATTGATCAGACGCCCTCCTAGGCACGCTGATGCGCAGCTCGAGTCCTCCCAAACAGGCGGCGGCAGTTAGGTTCTCACCCTCGGACTGTCTGGCGACCTTGAGCTCAAGCGGACGGCGTGACCGGGGACCGCAGGCCGAGGCACTGCTCGCGGTACCGGGGACCAGCGCGCCGGCCAAGCGCCGGTCCGGCAGAACGCGTTCAGCGGTGAGGTGCCGGAGGCAGAACGCGCTTGAGGAACTCCAGCCGCGTCTGACGGGGGAGTTGGCTGTCCAGCCCCAGGGCGGTGCGGATTGATTCGGCGGTGACGTCGCGCGGGATTTCCAGGCGGCGCTCGGCGTCTCCGATGATCTCGCCGATGACGTGGTGGGCAGCCAGAGGATGGTGCCCGATCAGCCAGTCCAGCATTTTGGCCACCGGTGTCACGATGCCATAGAAGGTCGTGGGCCCGGTATCTCCCGTTGCCTCGTCCAGTTCCTTGCCGTAGGCGAGTTCGTCGAGAAAGGCGTAGCGGACGGTGGCCGCGAGATCGTAAGGGCTGATGATCCCTTCTGTATCGGCTGCGACGTTCCAGGCGAGTTCGTCGGCTACCTCGTGTACGGCGGCTTCGTTGCGGTGGCGCAGTGCCCAGCGTTTGCGCCGGTCGGGCCGTTCCCACAGCACGCCGAAGAACAGGCGTGCCAGTCGGTGGCGAAGTTCGGAGGCGCCGATGGGCGGGTTGTCGTTGTCTGAGTTGAGCGTGGCAGCGGTGCTTTCAGGTGAGCGGTGGCGTTGTTCGGCCCAGTCCTGGGCCACGGTGGCGGCCCACAGGTTGCGGTTGTTGACGGTGGCCTGGGGTGGGGGGGGACGTCGCGTTGGTTGCGGGAGATGTAGGCGCGCAGGGTGGAGGCGGCGATGCCGCCGATCTCGGCCATCTCTGGTACGCCGATGAGCTGGTCCGTGGCGAGTTCGGGGGCGGAGAGGCGGACCACGCACTTCGACAGGGGGCGGGCGTTTCGGGGGCGTCGGGAGGCCCAGAAGGCGAGGTGGTCGTTCCAGGGGTCGGGGGCGGTGCGTCCGGGGCGAAGTTGGCGACCTTCAGCAGGCGCCCGCCGGCGGGGTGGGCGTTGTCGTCGAGGAGGTCGTCTGCGGTGATGGTGGTCGCTGCTTTGACTGGGCGCCGGTCGTAGCGCTCGCTGGCGGCGTCCCAGACTTGGTCGGGTCGGTACCAGGTGGTTCCGTCCCACCAGTAGCCGCCGTGGCGGAAGAGGAGTTGGGGGCCCCACAGGCTGCTGTACCAGGAGGAGGAGTCCTTGTCGGGGACCAGGAGGACGGTGCGGCCGTTCGGGGTGGTGGCGCACGACCCAAGAGAGGTCGTTGCGGATCGGATCGGTGGTGAAGGCCAGCCAGGATCCGTTGGTGGTGCGGTCTTTGTCCCAGCGGCCCAGGTGCTGCCTTCCTCGTGGCGGCCGATGGCTTCGACGGCGGCAGGGTCGTCGACGGGAATGTGGCCGTCATCGAGCGGGAAAAGACGCGCGCCCCGGCAGCACCGCCCCGACGAGGGACTCGGACGCTCCCGGGGCGGCCTGACCTGCAAGATCCACCTCGCCGGTGAGGGCGGACGCCGCCCACTGGCCCTGCTGATCACCCCGGGTCAGTGGGGCGACGCCCCGCAGCTCATCCCGGTCATGGAGCGTGTCCGTGTCGCCCGGCTGGACGGCGGGCGTCCCCGGACTCGGCCTGACCATCTCGGCGGAGACAAGGCGTACTCCTCCCGCCGCAACCGCCGCTACCGCCGCTACCGCCGCTACCTGCGACGACACCCGATCAAGCACACGATCCCCGAACCGAAGAACCAGCGGGCCAACCCCAACGCAGAGGCAACAAGGGCGGCCGGCCCGCCGGCTTCGACAAGACGATCTACAAACGCAGGAACGAAGTTGAGCGAACGATCAACGCGCTGAAGAACTCCCGGGCCGTGGCCACGAGATTCGACAAGCGCGCCTACATCTTCCACGACACCGTCACCGTGGCTTCGATCCGCCTTTGGCTCAAGCCGTGATCAGCCGCATTACAGGGCATCGGCCCGCCAGTACCTACGATCCCTGAACCAGCGGAGAGAATCTGGGAGGCGTGCGTCACCGCCGCCGGACGCCATCGCGCTGCTGGGCCGCGTCGTGGCCCGGCGATCTCGGCAGAAAGAGCAGTCGTCCTCCACTTGGCCTTCGTGACAACATCTGGGTGTGACGACGTTGTTCCTGACGGTCGGTTTGCCAGGGGCCGGAAAGACCACGAGAGCTCTGCAGCTGGCCAAGGAGCACAGCGCGCTGCGGCTGACGCCGGATGAGTGGATGATCCCGCTTTTCGGCGATCCGCAGCCGGATGGGAAGCGCGATGTGCTGGAAGGACGGCTGCTCTGGCTTGGTCTGGAGGCGCTGAGGCTGGGAACCAACGTGGTCCTGGATTTCGGGTGCTGGTCTCGTGACGAGAGGTCCGCGATCCGCTGGTTGGTGATGTCTGTGGGCGCGTCCTGTCAACTTGTATACGTGCCGGTGGACCATGAGACCCAACGTGCTCGGATAGCCCATCGCCAGTCGACCACCCCTGATCAGACCTTCGCGATGAGCGAGACGGACCTCTTGCACTGGAGGACGCTGTTCGAGGAGCCCGACGTCACGGAACTCGATGGACATGAGGTTGGAAGTCCGCCTCCTGGGTGGGCAGGATGGCCGGAGTGGGCCGCCGATCGGTGGCCGTCGCTCGCGTGACTGTCCGGCCAACCTTGGTGCGGCCCAGTACTGGGGGCGGGAGCCTGGGGCCAGGCCAAGTACGGTCTCCCGCCCGTGCCGTCACGGGGTCGACGCCGTCGTCCAGGCTTGCGCTCTATACGGCCGGCGTCCAGGTGCCGGACTCACCGTACGAACCCAGCTGGCAGCTGAAGCGGCCATCGGGGACGACGGGGGCGCGAGTCGATGACGCCGGCGCGGCCGGCGGCCGTGCGGCCAGCGCGCTCGCGAACGCGAGGAGGAAAAACCTCTTGCGCTGAACCAGGGCCGAGCCTGAAATGCGAAACCCTCACCGAACGATAGTGCCTGACCTGCCGAAACATGGCGGGCTGCCACAGCCGCACGTAGGGGCACGGTGTCCGGCGTCTGAACCGGCGCTGCTTGCCACCGCCGTCGCAACCACACTGCGTCATGGCTGCTCCGCATTCACGGCTGCCGTACTGCCTCCAGGATATGGCCTCGCCTGCGCAGGGAGGGTAAGACGGCGGTCTGGTGTGTCGGCGGTGTAGGCGTCGGCATCGAATTGGCGCAGGCGGCGCACGAGCTGTCCGGTGGACCATGGCCAGGCGAAGGCATTGTGCCCGGTGGAGGTGAAGTAGTAGCTGGTGCAGCCGCCCGTGTTGTAGACCGTGGTCGCGAGCGCCTCCTGGACGGCGGTGTTGTGCGCGGCCTGAGCGGCCGACCGGACGTTCAGGGCGCGGTGACCGCCTTGGTCGAGGTGGGCCAGAGCGGCGGTGATGTAGGTCAGCTGGGCTTCCAGGACCGTGATCGCGGAGGTGGAGCCGCCGAGCAGGTTGGGTCCCAGAAGGAGGAAGAGATTGGGGAAGCCGCTCACGGTGGTGCCCAGGTACGCCTGCGGTTGGCCGCCCCAGGCTTCGTCGAGTGTCTGGCCGTTCGTGCCGTGCAGGGTCGTGGCCAGCGGCAGCTCACCGACGCGGAAGCCCGTGGCTTCGATGAGCACGTCGGTGTGGACGGTGGTGCCGTCCACACCGACGACCTCGTTGCCGCGCACGGCGCTCACGACGGTGGGATGCAGGCGCACGTGCGGCTGGGACAGGGCCTGGTAGAAGGTGCTCGACGTCAGAAGACGCTTGCAGCCCAGCCGGTAGTCCGGTGTCAGGTGCCGGCGTAACTGTCCGTCGCGGACCGCCAGGCGTAGGTGAGCGCGGGCGCCCGCCTCGAGGAGGCGAGCTGCCTGCGGGTGGCGGAAGGCGTAGCCGAAGCCCTCCTGCAGGGTGTACTGGCCGGCGCGCAGGACGCTGCGCGCGCCGGGGACGCAGTCCACCAGCCGGTTGAGTGCTGCGGGTACCGGCAGATCGGGCTTGGGCAGCACCCATTGGGGTGTGCGCTGGAAGAGGTTCACGGTCGCGGCCTGTGCTTCGATGGCCGGGACGATCTGGACGGCGGAGGCGCCGCCGCCCACCACGGTCACCTGCCGCCCGGTCAGGTCGACGCTGTGGTCCCACCCGGCGGTATGGAAGACGGGGCCGTCGAAGTCCTCGATCCCGGGCACCTCCAGGCGGCGCGGGACGTGCCAGGGGCCGGTGGCCAGGACCAGAACCGCAGCACTGTAGGGTCCGTCGCTGGTCTCCAGCAGCCAGCGGCCGGCTGTCCCGTTCCACCGGGCCCCCAGCACCTGCACACCGCAGCGCAGCACGTCACCGAGCCGGTAGCGCTCGGCTGTCGCCCGCAGATAGGCGAGGATCTCCCGCTGCCCGGCGAAGACCCTGCTCCAGGCTGCATCCGGTGTGAAGGAGTAGCTGTAGAGCGTCGAGGGCACATCACAGGCGCAGCCCGGGTAGGTGTTCTCCCTCCAGGTGCCGCCGAGGTGCGTCCCCTTCTCCAGAACGAGGACGTCGTCGAACCCTGCCTCGCGAAGCCGTACCGCGGCCCCGATCCCGGAAAACCCCGCTCCCACGACCGCAGCCCGCACGTCCCTGACCGTCCGCTCACCCTGCGCCGGGATCACAGCGACGCTCCAGCCGTGCAACCGGCGCACAGGCCACAACCCGCACGTAGCTCTCGCAAAGCCGTCCGGCAAGCAGAAACCGGCAGCCAGGGCCGTTGTACGGCGGGCTGGGCGGCAGCGTCGGGCAGCAGGACAATCGGAGTCAGGCCCCGCTCGAGTGGTGTGATCACGTACCGCCAACGACTATCACTCTGCGGCGTCACCCCCGATGAGCCGAATTCGACACGTCCGCAAAAGGCTGCCCGGTCAGTGCTACAGGGCGGGCCGCGACACCGGGGCGGACTCCATGCGGCGCATGCCAACTGCCAGACTCAAACCAGCTCACGGCCGTCCCCTGGTTCCCACCCCACTGGGGCTGGACGGCTACACCGACCCCAAATAGCGGGCTGCCACAACCGGCAAGCTGCGGGCTGGCGGTGTGTCTCATTCGGATGATCGTGGCCTTGTCCGGTCGGCTGCTCCGCTACCGCGCCGTTATGAGCGAGCCATTCGCCCAGGCGAGGACCATCCGGCGTGCGGGATCTGTCCGTCGAAGCGGCTGCCACGTGGGGCGTTCGTGGTCTACGACCGGCCGTCCTGGGAGTGCCCGTTCAACCCCCAGGACGGCTTCCGGTACACCGCCGACGGGACTCCGGCGTGCGTGCATCCGCACAAGGTGGGGCTGGAGCCTGATCGGACCGCTCCCCCGCCGAAGCCCGTCGACGACGTGGCGGCGGAGGTTACGCCGCGGCGGCCGAGAGGATGGCGGCCTTCCTTCCTCGGTCGGTGACGCTGATCCGTGCGTAGATTTCATCGAGGACCTGGCGGCGGCGCTCGGTCTCGGTGGCGTCGATCCAGTAGCGCTCGTTCACGGGTCCCCACGCGGCCCGGTACGCCTGGTGTGTGAAGTCGCCGGGGTTCCAGGTGCCGCCGGCGAATCCGTCCTCCATGTCGGTGGCGTGGACGAAGCGGATGCCGGTGCGGTCCTGGATGCGGGACATCACGGTGAACTGTGCGATCCGCGCGTGGGACATGACGTCGACGGGCACGGGCTGGGCGAGTTCGGCGGCCTTCTCGTCGCCGCCGGTCAGCTCGTACATGGCGGACTTGAGCGCCATGACCCGGGTGGTCTCGATGAACAGCGCGGGCGCGTCGGCGAGCGCGTCGTAGTCGAGGATGCTCGGGTAGCCGTAGAACTCGTCCCAGTCGCTGTTGTACTTCGCGCAGCTGTTCCACAGACGCTGCCACTCCTCTTCGGCCTGCCAGGTGTCGAGGATCTGCCGGGCCCGGGCGGCGACGGCGGCGGGTTCGATGACGGTCGTCATGGATGGTGCCCCTCTCGTGTCTCGGTCGGAGTCGAGCGGTGCGCCCGGCCCGAGCAGGGCCGGGGTGGAGCGGGGGTGGTGCCGGCGCCGCGCACCCGGGGACCAGGCGGGTCTCGCCCGGGTGCGCGACGGATCAGGGGGCGGCCGACCCGGTCGGCTCGCTCTGGGTGAGGCGGTCGAGCCGCTCGTACAGCGCGCGCACGAGCCGGGCACGGTCCTGGACACAGGCGGCGGTGCCCTCGATCGGCGCGGACAGGAGTCGGCCGGCGTCGCCCAGGACGACGTCGGCGAGCGCACGCCGGCCGTTGTCGGCGGGAAGCAGCTGGACATGGCACTGGACGTCGGCGGCGACGGCGCGGGCGTGGCCAGTCAGCTGCAGGGCGATCTGCGTGTAGTCGCGGGAGGCAAGGCCCGGGGTCGTCCAGGCGAGCACAGCGGTGACGAGCGCTTCGTACGGGGCGCGGTCCAGGGGGAGTTCGGCCTCGATCAGTCCCTGGGGGTCGTACAGGACCGTGTGCGTACGGCTGGTCATCGCTGCCTCGCGTCGTCGGTGGCGCGGCCGGTGTCGCCGGTCGTGGCGTGGCGCGTGAGGAAACGGACGAAGCCACGGTCAGCGCGGGCCAGCAGGGCCGGGGAGGGAACGCCATAGCCGGGCTGCTGGAAGCCGCGGCCCGTCGGGGCCTGGCCCGTGGTGTCGAGGGGTGCGCGGATGAAGTCCCGCCTTGCCGTTGGCTGGTGGCGTCGGTGGTGTTGACGCTACGGACGGCGTGGGCGGCTGCTCAAGGAAATTGCGGTTTATTGCGGAGGTTCACTCCAGAGCGTCGATGGCGGCCTGGATGAGGGCGCGGGCGGCGTCGCCGTACACGGCCATCTCCGCGAGGCTGACGAACGCCTTCGCGTATTCGGCCAGTTCGCGCGGCTGTGTCACCTTGATCTCCGCCGTCAGCGTCTCCACCACGGCCTGGGTGTCGTCGTGGAGGCAGAACGCCTCCAGCGGCCGCACGGTGCGCTGCGCGGTGAACGGGATGATGCCGAGGGACACGGACGCCAGCGGCATCACGGCCAGGAGGTGGCGCAGCTGCCCGCGCATGGCGTCGGAGTCGGCAGTGCGGTAGCGCAGGACGGATTCCTCCATGAGGACGACGTAGCGGTGGCCGCCCTCGTAGAGGAAGCGGGAGCGGGCGACGCTCGCGGCGACCGCTTCGGCGACGTCGTTGGGGGTGTCCTGGAAGGTGGTGATCTGTTCCACGAGGGCGGTGGCGAACGCCGGTGTCTGGAAGAAGCCCGGCGGCACGTTGGAGACGTAGGTGCGGCAGATGCGGGTCTGCTCGTGGAGGGCGTACCAGCATTCTTGGACCTTGCGCATGCCGTTGCGGTGCAGGCGCGCCATTCCAGGTACATGGAGTCGACCGCTCGGGCGGTGGCGATCAGGTCGTCGGCCTGGTCGTCGGCGCCGCAGGCCGCGCACCAGGTGCGGATGTCCGTGTCCAAAGGGGGGCCTCGCCTTTTTGGAGGCGGGTGGTCTTCGCGGGGTGCCAGCCGCACCGGGCGGAGAGTTCCTTCCCGGTGAGGCCGGCGTCCTTGCGCAGGTGCTGCAAGCGCACCGCGAGCGCCTCGCGGGCTCCCTGGGCGCTGGACGATGGGGAGACGGTCATGTGGCTGCTCAGGGGCCTAGACGGTGTACTTCTCGTGCGGGGTGCCGCGTTCCCACACCCGTCTCGAACGCCGTGGCGCACAGCGCGGCCGCGGCGGGGTCGTCGGTGCCCTCCTTCCCGTCCGGTGCCCAGTCGCCGGTGCCGGTGAAGTGGTGGAACTGCACGAGCCGTCCGTCCAGGAGCCAGAAGTCGTTGCCGGGCAGCGGAATGCCGCTCGCGTGCCGGCGGGGCAGCCAGCGCACGTCCTCCCCGGCCTGGAGGTTGAGCGGGGTAATGGCGTGCTCGTAGCGGATGTAGTCGGTGACCGGCTCGGACACGATCCTCGCCCGGCGCATGACCACGCCGCGGGCGACCGCCTCCTGTACGAGCGGCATCCACTGCGGCCAGAACGAGCGGGCCGGATCGAGGTTCGGCGTGCCGGTGCGCAGGAAGCTCTCGAAGTCCTCCCGCTCGTCGCCCACCGCGTAGACATCACGCATCTCCAAATGGACGGCGCTGTGGTGGGTGGCCGCGAGAAGGTCAGCGAACGTCGCGCTGTTCAGCAGCTCGTTCCGCCGCATCGCACGCCTCCCTCAGAATCGGCACCATGCGGGCCGGAATCCGGATCACCCGCTCGTGCGCGGGGATCCCCGTCGTATGGCCGGCCACCCACTGAGCGGAGCCGACCTCCGTCCTGAGGAGTTCATCGGCCTCCTCGCTGGAGGACCAGATCCGCGCTCTCCTCTTCCACCCGTACCGTCGGCGAACCCTCGCGTGTTCGGGTCGATCCCGACGAACCGTAACGTCATCGCCCTCTCCCCTGTCGAGCTGGTTGCGGATAGTTGCGCCACCGTTCCCCGCACCAGGGCACCGGTCAAGGGCTGGCCTCAGCCACCCGCGGCGTGACATCACCCTCGCGGTGTCGTTGAACGCTGCGCCCCGAGCCGGGCCCCGTGGACGTCATGGCAGATCCCCGGGGCCCGCAGGTGTTCCCAACGTGCCGATGACTTCTGGCGGAGTGCCGGCGCGAGGGCATGCCACTTGAGCAAGATGGTCATGTTGGGCGTGACTGCGCATGCCGTTTCGGGGAGGGGACCGGATGCCGCAGGAGTAGCTGTCGTCTGCGACACCGATGACTGTCTTGCTGTCTACCTGGCGGTGGAGGACCGGCGACGACGAAGACGCACGCTCCGCCTCCGAGGTCTCACAGCTGGGGCGCGACGCCGTCCAGGGCGACGGCTGGGTGGTCAGCTTCGGCTTCCGCCAGCCGGTGATGACCTGCCCGGGCTGCGCGGACGGCCGCGGGCCGGTCCTCGAACGCGGGCAGTGCCGGCGGTGCATGGGCCGCGTCGACTCGGGCTCCAGGTGCGTGTACTGCCTGCACCAGGCGGAGCCCGCGCAGGCCGGGGAAGGCTGAGGACCCCGCCGCACACCGGCGGCGGGCGTGACACAGCTGCCGCGGCGTCGTTGAACAGCGTGTCAGGGGGCGCGGGGCACGATCGTGTCCGCGACCGGATCCGGGAAGACGATCACCGCCGCCGCGGCCGCGCTGGAGAGCTTCCCCGGCGGCCGCATCCTCGCGATGGTGCCGACCCTGGACCTGCTCGCGCAGACCGCCCAGGCGTGGCGTCTGGTGGGCCATCGCTCTCCCATGGTCGCCGTGTGCTCGCTGGAGAAGGACGAGGTCCTGGAGCAGCTCGGCGTGCGCACCACCACCAACGCCATCCAGCTCGCCCTGTGGGGCGGGCACGGGCCGGCCGTCGTATTCGCCACGTACGCATCGCTGGTGGACCGCGAGGACTTCGACGAGCCCGTGGGCCAGCAGAAGGTTCGCGGGCCGCTGGAGGCCACTCTGGCGGGTGGGGAGCGCCTCTACGGACAGCGGATGGACGGCTTCGACCTCGCGATCGTGGATGAGGCCCACGGAACCGCTGGTGATCTTGGCCGACCGTGGGTCGGCGATCCACGACAACGCCCGCATCCCCGCCGACTTCCGGCTCTACCTGACCGCCACCCCGCGCATCCTCGCCTCGCCCCGCCCGCAGAAGGGCAAGAACGGCCAGGAGCTGGAGATCCCTTCGATGCGCAGCACCCCCCCCCCAAGACCCCTACGGCGAATGGATTTTCGAGCTCGGACTGTCGGAAAGCATCGAGCGGGGCGTCCTCGCCGGGTTCGAGATCGACGTCCTGGAGATACGCGCCCCCTCCCCCGTCCTCGAGACTGTCGGAAGAGCAACACCAAGACCCGCCGCGACAAACTCACCCCCGCGCAGCGCGCCGCCCTCACCGAGCTGGGCATCGAATGGACGTGACACCAGCAGAAGCCGCTCATTGAACCTGCCGGACAACAGCACAGAGAGATTCCGGGCGTCATGGCATCGCCCGGGGTCTTGTGCTGTCGGCCAGCGCCTTCGGTTTTTGCCCGGCTGGTCGATGCGAGTGATGTTGCCGCTGTCCTCCAGAGCGTCGCGAAGGCGGGCGTTGTCGAGGGCCAGCCGCTGGATCTGGGCTGCTGCGTGGTGGAGGTCGTCGGGCTTCCCTCCACCACGATTTCGGGTGTCTGGGCCACTGCTCATGCGGCTGGTACCGGCGGCTCACCGCATCCACAGCCGGCCACCAGTCTCTCATCGCAAAGCACACAGATGTAGCGGGAGTCACCCCCCTTCGTCGGTCGGAGACGGACGCGGTCGTCACCTGTGATGGGGATCCTTCCGCGTCCGTCACACCTACTACGCTGTTGCCGTGAAGGCGTCCGCGTGCTCCGCAGTCCACTGAGTGAAGGTGCGGGCCGGCCGGCCGGTGACCTTCTCGACCGTGTCGACGACCGTACGGCCCACCTCCGGGGTGTTCCCGTACGCCTCGATCAGGAAGCCGATCACGTCCTCCGGGTGGCCCGCCACCCGCCATTGCGCGACGGCCTGCTCCTCGGTCAGCTCGACCAGGGCGATCTCCCGGCCACGGGCGGCGGCGATCGTCGCCACCTTGTCGGCGACGGTCAGCAGCTCGGGGCCGGTGATCACGTACTCCTGGCCCGCGTGGCCCTCCTCGGTGAGCGCGACCGCGGCGACGGCGCCGATGTCGCCCTCGTGGACCATGGCGCTCAGCCGGGAGACGAACGGCTCGCGGACTTCGCCCGAGGCCACGATCCCGTCCGCCCACTCCAGGGCGTTGGCCATGAACTCGACCGGCATGAGCACGGTCCAGTCCACACCGTCGTTGGCACGCACGGCGTCCTCCAGCAGGGACGGCCCCCCGCCGTGCAGCACGGTAACCCGGCGTACGCCGGCCGCGCGGGCCAGCTCCATGATCTGCGGGCCGGTCTCCAACGGGGCGAAGTAGGCCCCGCCGAAGGTGATCAGATGGAGGCCGGTGACGCCTTCCAAGGCCGGGATCAGGCTGTCAGGTTCAGTCAGGTCGCCCTGGACGACCTCGACGCCAGCCGGGAGGGCGGCCCTCGCCGCATCCCGGGTAAGGGCGCGAACCGCGTGACCGCGGACGAGCAGTTCGGCGACGACCTGGCGGCCGACGTTTCCGGTGGCACCGGCGACAAGAATCTTCTGCGTCTGTGTCATGGCACGACCGTAGGGAGCCTTGCGGTCAGTTTCTGTCCGCAAGGCTCGGGCCAGAAGCGGCGGCAGGAAATGTCATTTAGCCGGCATGGTCTGCGGCGGTGTGCTCCAGGATCGCCGGGACGATCGTCGCCCAGTCGGCTCGCTCGACCCCGTGGCCGGCGTCCTGCAGGGCCAGTAGCGTGCCATCGGAGATCTGTTCTGCGAGTGCCACACCATGCCCGAGCGGGAACATCGGATCGGCGGTCCCGTGGATCACCAGCGTGGGCACGGCGATCGAGGACAGGGGCGCTTGTGAAAGTTCGCCGGCCGGCAGTACGTCGTGGTTGCGGGCCGCGGCGACGTTGTGCGCGCGCTCGACGTCGCGACGGACAAGGCTGCGGGCGGCAGTCTCATCGAACGGGCGTCTGCCCCCCGAGAGCATGCAAGCGTAGGCGACCAGGTAATCGATCACCGACTCGGCATCCGACCAATCAACGTGCGCGGATGAGACGAACCGCGTGAACTCATCGGTCGGCGAAGGAAGCTCGCCGGCGCCGGGCACAGCGGAGGACGTGCTGATCAGGACAAGTGAGAGGACGCGATCGGCGTAGTCGAGCGCGAGCAGTTGCGCGCACGCCCCACCGGCCGAGACACCCACGACGTGCGCGGCTGGGATCTCATAGGCGTCGAGCACGCGGGTGGCGTCACCCACCAGGTCCGATCCGGTGTACCCGGGACGGCCCGGCTCGTAGGTGATCGACCGGCCGGTGTCGCGGTGGTCGTAACGGATCACGAACCGCCCGCTCCCGGCGAGCATCCGGCAAAAGCCCTCCTCCCACCAGAGCATCGAGGCCCCCGTGCCCATGATGAGCAGAATGGGCGGATCCGACGAGTCGCCGAAGGACTCGGTGCACAGCTCGATACCGTCCGCCTCAATCATGCACTCGGCCATCGCTGCTTCTCCTCTCCTGACCGAGGTCGAAGCAGCTGGGAACCGAGGAGCGCGACCCGGCCGGTGCTTCCGTCCACCTCGACCATCGCACCGTCGGGCAGGAGCGTCGTCGCGTCCGGAATTGCCAGGACGGCCGGGAGCCCCTGCTCCCGTGCCACGATCGCGGCGTGGGAGAGCAGGCCGCCGGTCTCGGTGACGACCGCGGCGACAACACCGAACAGCGGGGTCCACGCCGGGTCCGTGGTCCGGCACACGAGTACGTCGCCGGGCCGCACACGTGCGAAATCGCTGGGTCCGCACACCACCCGGGCCAAACCGGCGGCGGAGCCGGGACTTCCGGGCGTACCCGTGCGGGCTTTCCTGTCCCCGGCGGTGTCCGGAGAGGCCGCCGGCCCGGCGGGGAGAGCCCTGGTCACCGGGCGAGCCTGGAGGATCCAGATCTGGGAGCCGCTGATCGCCCACTCGATGTCCTGCGGCCCGCCCAGCAGATCGGCTGTCTTCCGGCCGATTTCCGCGAGCCGGGTCACTTCCTCGTCGGTGAGGCAGAAGCGTTCCCGGCCAGCAGGCTCCACCTCACGGGTGACAACCCGGGTGTGATCCCGATCGATCCGTGTCTTCTTCGTGCCGAGGCTTCGATGGGTGATGGTGCTGCCGGACAGCATCCAGGAGTCCGGCGTGACCTGGCCGCTGACGACGCTCTCGCCCAGCCCCCAGGACGCCTCCAGCCGGACATCGGTGCCGGTGAACATCACCCCCGCGACGTCGGCGTCCACCAGGCGCTGCACCAGCACCGCGATCGCGGGCGAATCCGCGCCCGCCTGCCGGCGCCGGTATTCCACAGCACGCTCGGACCACAACGAGGCCCAGCACTTGCGTACCGCGTCGGCAACCTGGTCGGGGCCACTGACGCCCAGGAAGGTGTCATGCTGTCCCGCAGCGGTGGCGGCGGCAGTGTCCTCACTGGTAGCCGACGAGCGCACGGCAACGTACCCGTCCCCGGTGATTCGCGTGAGTGCTCGGGCGATCTCGTCGATCAGCGCTGGGGAGAGGCCGGCCAGATCACGCACGGCGTCGGTGTCCGGGAAGTCGAGAGCATCGGCCGCCTGCGCATACGCGGCGGTCGGCACCACGAACCCGGGTGGTACCGGCAAACCTGCCTCAAGGAGCCGGGCAAGCACGGCGGCCTTTCCCCCCGACGTCCCGGGTCCGGCGTCGGCCAGGTCGATCAGCAAGGCTTCTCCCCTCTACCCAGTGCACTTCATGTCGCGTGATGAGGCGGTACGCGCAACGCGTGGGGCGCGCGTACCGCGTTGACGTTGCGAGTATGAGCCTGAATGCTCACTGCCATGACGCACGCCTCATCATCGGATCTGCTTGTCCTGCACGCCGTGCGGGTGACTGGGGTTGCCAACGACGCTGCGGTTTCCCAGCGCACCGGCATCGCCCAGGACACGGTCTGCGAACTGCTGCCGGACTTCGCAGCCTACGGGTGGGTGACACACGTCGCGTTCGGGGGCACCAGCGGCTGGACGCTCACCGAGCGCGGCCGCGACGAGGACACCCGGAAACTGGCGGAGGAACTGGACGAGGCCGACGCCCAGGTCGCCGTCGAGCAAGCGCACAAGGCGTTCGAGATCCTGAACGGACGGTTGGTGCAGGCGTGCACCGACTGGCAGTTGCGGGCCACTGAGGGCGATCGGCTGGCGTCCAACGACCACAGCGATCCGGCGTGGGACGCCCGGGTGTTGAACGAGCTCACGGTGATCGGCGGCGAGCTGACCCAGCTGATCGGCGGGCCGGCCGACGCGCTGGCCCGGTTCGGCGGCTACGACGAGCGGTTCTCCGCCGCCCTGACCCGCGCCCGTGCGGGAGAGGGGCAGTGGGTGGCCGGGGTCGGTGTCGCCTCGTGCCACGCGGTCTGGATGGAGCTTCACGAGGATCTGCTGTCGACGCTCGGAATCCCCCGCGGCGCGGAACCGGGAACCCGGTAGGGCCGTCCCGCGGGTACTCGATATCTCTATCTGGCGCGACATGGCGCGGCGGACGCTTTCGGGGAGCTCACCGACGCGGGGTACAAGCAGGCCGAGTGCTCGGCGAGCGGCTCGCCGGGATGCCGATCAACGCCGTGCGGCACTCGGCGCTGCCCCGCGCCGCTGCGAGCGCGCGCAGATCGCCAGACACCTGCCGGGCGCGCCCGCGGCCGAGGCTGCCGAGCTCATCGCGCCCCGGGCCTCGGCGGCGGACCGGTGTCCGCCCCGGCCACACGGAGCGCGGCGCCCCAGCGCTGAAAGGGCTGGCCGCCTGGGGCGGCGTGATGCCGAGGTGCGGTTCAGGTGGCCTGCTACACGGGTTCCCACACCGGGGAGCGCGGCCGGGACACCGAAGGCGAGGCGGTATGGACGCTCGCCCAGCTGGGCGACCTGCTGCAGGAGTGGATCATCTGCGGGTGGCAGGAGCGCGAGCACGACGGGCTGCGGCACCCGATGATGCCCCGCTGCGCGCTGTCGCCGAACGAGATGTGGGCGGCGCTGGTCGCCGTGTGCGGATACGTCCCGGTGCCGCTGGGGCGCGAGGACTACATCGAGCTGAGGCCCGTCAAACGGCAGAAGATCAACGACTACGGCACCCGCATCGACTACCGCACCTACGACCACCAGATCCTCAACCCCTACCGCGGCGAAGCCTCGCCGACGGCGGACGGGCTGTGGGAGATCCACTACAACCCGCACGCTCCCAGCCAGGTATGGGTGCGCCTGCCCGACCCCGGCCAGCTGCAAGGGCACGGGTGGGAGACGGTGCCATGGATCCACCACACCCTGGTCAGCGCCCCGTTCACCGACTTCACCTGGCAGCACATCCGACGCACCGTCGCCCGGCGTGCGGACCGTGCCAGGCACGAACACGACCTGGCCCTCGCCCTGCGCGAGTTACTCGAACGCGCCGCCGCCGGCCACGGCAGCCGCCGGGACAAGGTAGTGGCCGCCCGGGCCCGCGCCCATACCGCCGCTAACGCAGACGGTGCGGTGTGGGGATCCTGTACGGCCAGCAGTCGCAGACGGAAGCCGACAGGCCCAGATCCGGGACCGACACGACCGGATGGCCGTATCGGCAGCGCCGAGCCGCGCTGGAGTCAGTGTTCGTCCCGGACACCGAGGGCCGGCCGACCGCGTACGTCGCGGACAAGGACTGGTTCGACGAGACGTTCCCGGTGGAACTCGGCCGCCCGGTACAGAATCCCGCCGCCAGCGGCGGTGCGGGCGACCGGCGTCCCCGTCTTGGACAGCGATCCGGCCAGCAGCAGCGCATCTCACGGCGAGGCGCCGCCCTACCCCCGCGAACGGCTGAACACCTTGCGTCGGGAACTGTTTGCCCGAGTCGAGCTGGTCGGGGACAGCTACCAGCGCGCGGTCGACTCCGCCCACACCCTGATGACGGACTTCGAGGAAGCACGCCGCCTGCGCGCCCAGCTCGGCGAGGAAGCGCTGCCGGCCGAGCAGCGGATCGAGTGGATGCAGAAGCTCACAAAGGCCCGGGAGGCCGCACAGGCCAGCGTGACCACGCTCGGTCAGGTGGAGGCGCTGATCCCGCAGATCTGACCGGTCATGTGCAGGGCCCCGGGGCCTCGTTCCGGACCGGGGCCGGGCGTCGTGGTGCACCAGGGCAAGGATCTGGGGCGGTGGGTGAGACCGGTCCGGCTCGGGTGGGACCGGCTCACCGGAGTGCAGCAGTGGCTGCGCGAGCACATCCTCGGCATCGAACCCACAGCCGACAACGAAAAGCCGCCCACGCGCCGCACACAGGCCGACAAGTGGGCGCTCAACCTCGCCGCCTCCCGCCCGTCCTACGAGCGCGAGGGACACCTACGAGTGCCGCGCAAGCACGTAGAGCGGATCGTCATCGGCGACGGCGAGGACCAGGAAAGAGCGGGACATCAAACTCGGTGCGTGGATTGGCAACCCGCGCTCCAGAGCGGCGACGTTGGCACCGGAGCGGATCGAGCAGCTGTCCGCCATCGGCATGCGCTGGACGTAGGCGTCGCCACGCGACTCAGCGGAGGCCGGACCTCTCCTCCCTTGCCACAGAGCAGGCAGCGTTCGTGGACTTCGCTATGCGTCGCTGATGACGCCCAAGCAGCTCGCAACGGCTGAACAGGCATCCCGGTGTGTCCAGCCGCTGACGCACCGCCTGAACGGACCTTCCCTCGTCACCCGACAGGACACAGCCCAACTCATCGGCATGGCTGCCGGCGGCCGGGCCGAGTCCTGTCGAGTCCCATCTAGCGGCCGTTTTGGACTCAGCCGCCGCTCTTGCGTCGGAACGACCGCTGGTTCGCAGCCGGTCCGTGCGCGCTGCGAACCTTTGACGCGTCGGTGTTCGCAGCAAGGTCGGCGGCGTCCGCCTGCATACCGCGCTTGCGCGCCAGGGCCTCCCGAAACTTGCGCTTCAGATCGTACTGGCCGTCATCGTCGGGCGAGACGGCAGGGCTCTCGGCGTCAGCCGACTCCGAACCCTCTTGTGATGGAGACTCTGCGGCCATGGTGACCTCCTGGGTTCGAGCAGTGGAGAGCACAGCTTGTCATGCCGGGCACCGCATGATGCGCCCGCGGCCTTCATAGCCAGCCGCCGTCGCTCGTGGCTATCACGCAGGCGGCCAGGCAGGACGCCCCGCCGCCCCTTCGGAGTGGGGCCGGAAGTTCCGCGCGTTCCTGCACGGGCGGGCGTGGACGGGCGCCGAGGGGCCGGTGGCGCTGTTCAACCAGGTGGTGGGCTGGCTGCGGCGCCAACGGGTGCTGCTGCCGGGCGTGAGCGTGCTGGCCAAGCAGGTCGCATCCGTGCGCCAGGTGGCGGAGAAGCGGCTGTACGCGACGGTGGCGGGCGCCGCGCGGCGGGCGGACGCGTCGCTGTCGGCGGATCTGGTGGCGCTGCTCGGGGTGCCGGAGGGGCGGCGGATCTCGGAGTTGGAGCGGTTGCGCCGGCCGCCGACGCGGACGACGGGCGCGAGCATGGCGAAGGCACTGGAGCGGGCGGATGAGATCTCGGCGTTCTGGGCGGGGTGAAACTGGACAAGGTGCCGCCGAACCGGCTGGCGACGCTGGCGCGGGTTGGCCTGGGGTCGAAGGCACCGATCCTGGAGCGCACGCCAGAGCCGAAGCGCACGGCGCTGCTGACGTCGGTGGTGTGGCATCTGGAGGCGTCCGCGATCGACGACGCGCTGGATCTGTTGCCCTGGCGGTCGTCCTCGGCCTCAGCGGCTCGCTGGCCACGGCACCCGCCGTCGCGGACGAGCCGCAGGCCCCGCAGGTGCGGTGGGGCGCGTGTCCCAAGGAGGTCGTGGCCGAAGCGGCTCCGACCGAGCTGCAGTGCGCCACCGTGCCCGTGCCGGTGGACCACGCCGACCCCGGTGGCGCCAAGATCGACCTCATGATCTCCCGGCTGGCCAGCGCGAACCCTGACACGCGGTGCGGAACACTCATGCTCAATCCGGGCGGCCCGGCGGATCCGGACTGGCGCAGCCCGCGCTGCTGGTAGCCCGGGGCCTTCCCGCTGACGTCCTGGACAGCTACGACCTGATCGGCATGGACACCCGCGGCACCGGGCACTCGGCACCGGTCACGTGCGGGTTCACGCCGGACGGCCCCTATACCGCCAACATTCCTCCCTACGCGGCCGACGACGCGGCGGTCACCAAACAGGCGAAGATCGCCGAGCAGGTGGCCAAGCAGTGCGCGCGCCATGACCGCGACGGACGGCTGCGCCATCTGATCACGGCGAACACCGCCCGCGACCTGGAGCGCATCCGGGCCACGCTCGGCGAGGAGAGGACCCGCCACCTGGGCTACTCCTACGGCACAGCACTGGGCGCCGCCTACGCGTCGATGTTCCCCGAGCGCTCCGACCGGATCGTGCTCGACAGCAACATCGGTGACACCCACCTCGACCGCGACGGCATGCGCCGCTACGCCCTCGGGATGGAACAGTCGTTCCCCGACTTCGCGAAATGGGCAGCCGCACGGCACCACAGTTACGGCCTGGGCCGCACTCCCGCGCAGGTTCGCAGGACTTACTTCACCCTCGCCGAGCGACTCGACAAGGCTCCGGTGGCAGGCTTCGACGGCAACCTGTTGCGGCAGTACACCTTCGGCAATCTGTTCAAGGAGATGCAGTACCCCAGGCTGGCTCAGCAGTGGCAGACGCTGGCCAACCACGACGACGCGGTGGCCCGCAGCCTGCCGTCGCAGAGCGCCACCGCGAACCAGGCGCCGCCCTGGTTCGACAACTCCTTGTCGGTGTTCCTCGCCGTGACCTGCAACGACATCGAGTGGTCCGAGGACGTCGACACCTGCCGGCACGGCGTCGTGAAGGACCGCAAGCGCTACCCGCTGTTCGGCGCCGCCACTGCCAACATCACGCCCTGCGCCTTCTGGCCGCATGCCACGGCCGAGCCGCCGGTCGCGGCCAACGACTACGGACCGCGGAACGTGCTGCTCGTGCAGAACCTCCGCGACCCGGCGACACCGCATCAGGGCGGGAAGATGCTGCGCCAGAACCCGCCGGTCCTCCCGCAGGAGCAGACAACCCGCCTCCCGCGAGGCCAACCGGGACTGATCGTTGTCAAGTTCACGGTCGGCAACACCACCCGGACCGGCCCGGGGCCCCGGCCAGGAGCCTACTTGCCCACGAACTCCCTTGATCCCGCAGATAGTTCAGCCGCTGAGCCGCCGCATGGCTCTAGAGGCGAGAAGTGAGACCAGTCGGAAGGTGAGCTCTGACTCCAGTTGGTGCGGTGGAGTTCGTATCGATGAGTTCTGACTTCAGTGGCGGGGTGGTGGTGGGAGTATCCGGTGCTAGTCGGCCTGCAGGACGAAGAACAGGAAGCACAGGAAGCGCGGCTTGGCCGCGATGGCTTCGGGGAACAGCTCGCGGGCGGCTGGATCAGGCTCTGGCTCGCTGATGACCGTTATCCGGAAACCGGCCCCGGTGAAAGCCTCGATCATCGCGTGCAACGGCCTGTGCCAGATACTCATCAGCGCGGTCTGGCCGCCCATGGTCCACTCTTCGGTCCAGTTGGTGGTGTCGAAATACTTGTACTCGGCCTCGCGGCCGGCCTGGCGGTGCATGAGGTTGACGGCAAAGGGATGGTCGACAGACGCGATCAGCCGACCGCCGGGCTTGAGGATGCGTCGCAGCTCGGCCAGCGCCGGCCCCCAGTCCTCCAGGTAGTGCAGCACCAGGGACGCGACTACATCGTCGAACGTGTCATCAGAGTAAGGAAGAGGGCTGCCCAGGTTGGCCACCTGCAGGTCCGCACTGTCGCCGAGCCGCCGCCGGGCCAGCTCCAGCATCCCGGCACTCGCGTCGAAGCCGCTCACGATGGCGCCACGGTCGCGCAGCGCCGCGAACAGGGGCCCGGAGCCGCAGCCGGCGTCGAGGATCCGCCGGCCGGCCACATCTCCGGCGAGGGCCAGCATCGCGGGCCGCTCGTAGTAGGCATTGATGAGGTTGGTTTCATTCTCGGCCGTGTACGCCTCGGCGAAGCTGTTGTAGTCGTTGACCTTCGGCGGATCCACAGCCACAGCGGACGGCGAGGTGAGCCCGGTGGAGCTCGCGTGCTCTTGGTGCTCGTTAGAAATCATGGTGCGGGAGACGTGTGCTGCATCAGTTCGGTTCCTGGCCGCTCCCGATCGTCCTCACATCCTTGAAGATCCAACGAGCCGTTCGTTTAAGCGTCACGACCACCGTTATGTCATGTCCACCTCAGGAACAGGCACTGACCTTGTTCTTTATGGTCTGACCTGGTCACGTTCGGCGATGGTCTCAGGCCGCCTGACCGTTTTGCCCACGTTGTAGCGGGTGGCGGGACGCCGGTTCTTCGAGCCGAGGGGTCTGCCGGGGCCTGGCCGGTTGGGTTTCGGCGCACGGGCCGGACAGGGCAGGTCCGGACGCGTGTTTCTGAACCCCCGGCGGACCCGCGCGGGGGTGAGCCGGCCGGGCTCGACCGGCTTCTCCCAGGGACGGTGTAGATCCGCGACCAGCGGCCGGGCGAGACGGAGTTGGGTATGGGCCGCAATGATCAGCCAGTTCCACCGGTCGGCCGCCTGGGGCGTGCGGAGTTTCGGGCGGGTCCAGCCGAGGGTCTGTTTGATCATCCGGAAGGCGTGTTCGAGGTCGAATCTGCGCAGGAACGCCTGCCAGCGTAGGTCGACGTTCTCACCGGTCAGGCCGGTGGCCGATGTCCACAGCCAGACGGGGAGTGGATCGTGGCCGCCAGGTAGTCGGTCGACCTCCAGGCGGATCAACGTGCCCTCGATTAGGGGGAGTTCGCCGGCGTGGTCGATCCACGCGGAGCGGGTGGTCAGACGAGGATGGATACGGTCCCAGGCCATCGCGCGAGCGGTGCCGTAGCAGTCGGTGGCAGCCGCGGTCGCGGCATCGGGTTCGCCCCAGGTGTCGGGCTTGGCGAAGCGGAACTCCTTGCCGTGCTTCGGCGGACGCCCGCCCTGCGGCGGCGAGATCCAGGGAACCGGGACCGGCTTGCGCATCACGCGGTCGGTGCGCATCCGCCCCAGGACCTCAACCGGCAGCCCCTCCAGCAGATAGGCCATGCGCGGAGCGTCGTAGCCGGCCTCGAAGGCGATGAGGATGTCGCGGTCACTTGGGTGCCAGCGGCCCATGTCGATGAGGTCCTCGACCACGCGGCGAACCTGGGCCGCGGTGACCTCAGCGACGTCGTCGGCCGGTCCCAGCCGCAGCGCGTCCAGGATCTGGCACCACGAGGTCCGGCCCGACTCCAGCGCGGCGACGAACGAGTACGGCCAGCCGGGCATGAAACTGGTCCGAGGAGCGTCCGCTGCGGCCGTAGACGTGACAGAACAGGCGGTCGGGGCTGGTCGGCGCGTCCGGACGGAGCCAGTGGGTGACGTCGATGGCCAGGACCAGGCGTCCGTCGGCGGCCTCGGGCTGCGGCAGCCCGGCCAACACCTGCCGCAGTCGCGGCACCTCGACGTTCCCGCAGTTGAGCGCCTCGTCCATCGAGCCGTGCCCGCGCCGGTGTTCTGCCGTCAGCGTGAGGTCCACCGGCGTGGTCACCGGCCCGTCCGCACACAACAGTGCATCGGTCAGCTCGAACAACGTGTCCCCGCGCGCGGTCAGGCAGCAAAGAAGTCGTCCCGGAAGCGTGACGCCACCGCGAACGGCTCCCGGACGGCATCGTGATGCAGCAGACTCACTCCCCACGGCCTTCGTACTGGGCAAGTGCCTTTTTGGTCGGAGCACAGGATCAGACGGAGGCCGTGTTCACGTCCCCGGAACCCTCGTACGAGCGAGTGCGTTCACTTTGCAGTTCGAGGGCAGGGGAGCCCCTGAGGCGTGCTCAGCTCGGCCATGACTCGGTCTCGGCCTCGTGAAACGTGCCTGGAAAGCCTTCAGACTCGCGAAGCGACGGGTTCGCGGGTGGCTGCATAAGCCTGATCGTCTTGCTCATCGAAATCCCGGTCGCCTTTCTGCTGGGGCTGACGTCGGTCATCCGTGGATGGGGCCGTGCGGACGAGCAAACCGTGGCACCCCCGGTGGACTGGGTTCCGATCCTCTGGCTCGGCGGGTTCACATCGGGCGTGCTCGTGATCGCCGTGATCTTCCTGTTCTCGGGACACAGCTTCGGCCCCGGTTTCAGCTCCGGCCTCAACGAGTCGGTCAGCGGCCGCAGTTCATCAACACGATCCACGGCCGCAACTGTGCTGTGCACGCGAACCGTTCGAGCTGGAGCCTGAGCTGACCTGGGGCGAGCTTGATCACGGCCGGTTCTTGCACGGTTGGGCCGGGGCCGCTGCTGGGTGGCCCCGGTCGGTGATCGTCTCCAGGATCCCTGGGCGGGTTACGTTCGAGCATGCGGCTGGGGTGGACAAGCCCACTGTTTCGCCCTCTGGGCAGGCCGGGTGACCTACCAGCCCAGAGGGGCTCGTCCAGGCCCCGATGACGAGGGGCGAGATGCGTGATTCGTTGTGGGGGGCGAGGGTGAGGGGGGCATTCGAAACTCAGCGCGGCAATTCCGTCCCGGGGCCAGGGCCCCGGCAGGGGGTCAGGGCCTCCGGCCGTCCCGCAGCTCCAGACGTTCCCCCGGGAACCGCTCGCAGAAACCGCGGTCGTGCGAGACCGCGACCACCGCTCCCGGGTAGGCCGCGAGCGCCGCCTCCAGGTCCTCCACCAGGCCGAGTGCGACGTGGTTCGTCGGCTCGTCGAGTATGAGGAGGTCGGCAGGCCGGGTCACCAGGTCGGCGATCTGCAGCCGCCGCTGCTGCCCTGCGGACAGCGCCTCGACCGGGACGTACAGGTCCTCCTCACGGAACAATCCCAGTGCCAGCAGCTGTTCGGCGTACTCCTCAGGCAGCCCGGGCCGCCCGGCCGCGAAGGCGGCGAGCAGCGGGAGCCTCGTGCAGCGTGCGGGCAGCTCCTGCGCCAGGTACCCGATCCGGGCAGGGCGACGTACCGTGCCCGCGTCCGGTTGCAGGTCGCCCGCCAGGACACGCAGCAGGGTCGTCTTGCCCGCCCCGTTCTCGCCGGTGACCAGCAGTCGCTGTCCGGGGGCGATCGCCAGCAGCCCGTCCAGACGCAGCCGCTTGCCGACGCTCACGCCGTCGAGCTCGGCGAGCGGGCGGTCGGCAGGATGCTCGCCGTCCGCCGCCGACAGCGCCGCCGTGAACCGCAGCGGTTCCGGCGGCGCCGCGACCGGGTTGCGCCGGAGGTGGGCCAGCCGCTCCCGAACCGCCCGCACCTGCCCGCCGAGCTTCGCCTCGTGCGAGCGGCGGTGCTTGCCGAAACCCTGCTGTGGGTCCTTGCCGGTGGTGGCCAGCCGCTTCCCGGCGGCTTCGAGCAGTTCCTCGGTACGGGCCAGGTCCTGAAGCCAGGTGGTGTACTCCTGCTCCGCGCGGCGTCGGGCGGCGGCCTTCGCCGCGCGGTAGCCGGCCCAGCCGTCGCCGTACCGGTGCACCGTGCGCGTATCCCGGTCGACCTCGAGGATCGTGGTGGCGATGCGCTCCAAGAAACCCCGGTCGTGGGTGACCGCGACGACGGTGCCGCGGTGCGCGCGCAGGTGCTCCTCGAGCCAGCGCACGGCCGCCCCGTCGAGGTGGTTCGTCGGCTCGTCGAGGAGCAGCAGCTCGGGTGCGGCGGCCAGCACGCAGGCGAGCGCGAGCCGTGACTGCTCACCTCCGGAGAGCGAACCGAGCACGCGGTCGCGGGTGATCCCGGCGAGCCCGAGCCCGTGCATGGCGGCGTCGACGCGGGCGTCCACCTCGTAGCCGCCGCGTTCCTCGTACGCCATCAGCAGCTCGCCGTACGCGGCGAGTTCGTCCTGTGATGCCTCGCCGAGGCGCTCCTCCGCCATGCGCAGCCGACGCTCCATGTCGCGCAGCTCGGTGAGGGCGAGGTCGACGGCATGCTGCACGGTGCAGTCGGGGTCCAGGTCGAGGGTCTGGGCGAGGTGGCCGGTGCCGGCGGGGAAGTTGACGGTGATCTCCCCGGCGTCCGGCACCTCGGCTGCGGCAAGCAGGCGCAGCAGGGTGGACTTGCCGGAGCCGTTTTCGCCGATGACGGCGGCCTTGTCGCCCGGGCGGACGGTGAAGGAGACCTGGTCGAGGACGGTCCGGGTGCCGTAGGACTTGGTGACGTCCTTGACGGACAACTGCGCCACGGCAGCGGGCACAGCGGTATGGGCGCGTTCGCGCATGTGACTTTCCCTGGGGATACGAAGTGTCTACGGGCAGCAGAAACGGCGTCGTCGGCCGTGCCCGGACTCAGCGAAAGTAGTAGAAAGTCATACGCCAACCTTACAAGACGATGCGTCTCGTCTCTAGTCATGCGCCTGGCGGAAGTCCGTGATCCGCGCCACCCCGCCCCAACACCCCGCGACCGAGTCCGTACCAGTTGACGGCTGGTTCACCGAACGCACCCGCGCACGGCAGGACGGCGGCTCGTGGACCTCACCTTCCAGCCCTGGGATTTGCCCGTCAGCCGCGGCTGTAGCCGGCCCACAGCGGTCCGCCGGCCCGGTCGAGGGCCTCCTCGACCACAGTCGTGAAGCGGTCGAGGCCGTCCGCTGTTCCGGCGATCGCCTCGGCTGCGGCCTCTGCCAGCCGTCCGTGCAGGGCCGGCTCGGCCGCCGCGAGTCGCCGCGACAGCCACTCGCCGCCGCCCAGCCAGTGCCCGCCCACCAGGAGGGCCAGCTCCGAGGCCCGCCGTAGCAGGTCGGCGACCAGGTACATCCGCTCCTGCGCGTCCGGGCACCCGCGCAGGTCATCCAGTGTGTCGGTGAGCGCGTACCGCAAGTCCTCCAGCTCCACCGTCGAGACCGGCGGTGGCCCGGCGGCCAGGCGCCTCTGCGCCTCGTTCCGCAAGGTGACTCCGAGACCGTCCGCATCGACCAGCAGCACACCTTCCGCACACATGGACAACAGTGGGGAGCGTCGGGCGGCCGTCTCCCGTCGGACGAAGGCATGCCAGACGGCTTCGGTCTGCACGAAAAGCTCGACTGGCCAGCCCTGGTACAACAGGCTCTCGCGGTACGGCGCCGGAGGCCCTGCCAACAGCACCACGACGTCCAAGTCGGACGTGGGAGTGCGACGACCCGTCATTACGCTGCCGGCCAGAAACGCAGTCCGGGCCTGTGGGAAGCGGTCCTTCATCAATTTCCGGGCGGTATCCACGGGGTCCATCGCCTCAGTGTCCGCCACCGCCCGGCGCACCGCACCGCAATTCATGTGCTGTCGACGGGGTTGTGGTTGCGGGGCCCCTATGTCTTTCGCCAAGCGAGGCGTGGAGTTCTGGGTTTGTAGAAGTGCCATCGCGGAGCATCGCGAACAGCACGCTGATGCGGTGGCGGGCCAGGCGGAGGAGAGCCTGTGTGTGGGTCTTTCCGCCTGGCCCGGCATCGGTCGTAGTAGGTGCGCGAGGCGGAGTCGTGCATGGCGCCGAACGCGGACAGGAACATCGCCCGTTTGAGCTGTCTGTTGCCGCCTCTGGGTGCGTGTTCGCCGTGGATGGAGGTCCCTGAAGACTTCGTCGTCGGGGCGAGGGCGGCGTAGGAGGCGAGGTGGGCGGCGGTGGGGAAGCTGGTGCGTCGCCGACGGTGACCAGCAGCAAGGTGGCGGCGGTCCTGACCGCGACCCCCGGAATCGAGGTCAGGACCGCGGAAAGAGGTGAGCCTCTAGCAACTGCCCGATCTGCGCTTCCAGAGCTCGTCGCTGTTCGTGGACGGCCGCGAGCGAGCGGGCCAGGGACGGGATCACGACGTCGAGGGTGCCGGTTCCCGGGACCACGACGGTCTGCTCGTCGAGCGCGTCGAAGACGTCATCGATCAGCCCGGCTGCCATGCGTGGGGCCTTGGGCCGGATCACCCCAACCGGTCTGCGGCGTCCGGCTTTGCGTAGGGCGGCCGGAGATCCGTAGCGTTCCAGCAGCCAGGTCAGTTCTCGCCTCCACCGTCAGGCCGGTCTCTTCCGACGGCAGTCCCCGCGCAAGCCGGGGTACCTCCCTGCAACTGCCGAGTGTGGGCCGGCGCTGTGCCCGCCGTTCACGGAGCAAGTGAGCTCTTTCAACGTTGCCGCTCCAGGGTGAGGACAGCAGCGGCGATTGACGACATTCGATTCGGGCTACAGCGCGCGTGGTGGAAGATCCGCCAGGACTTCAGGCGGGCCACGCCCCGCTCGACCGGTGCCCGTACTGCCGAGAGGGCGCGGTTGACGGTGCGCTGGGTTGGTGACAGGTCGCGACCGGGTGGGCGTCTGACCGGTGTGGTGACCCACGGTCCGGCGCCGATGTAGGCGCGGTCGGCAAGGATCGGGACGCCTTGGCGTTCGCAGAGCCGGATGATCCGGTGGGTGCGGGCCGCGGTCAGGTCATTGGGGCTCTCCACCCAGCTGCCGGTGGCGGTCCTCACGGAACTTCTTGGGATCAGCCCCGAGAGCGCCACCGCATGGGCCCAGTCCGGAGGAAACTGGGCCCGCTACGCGGTAGAACTCCACGACCGCCCTCTCGACGACGGCCGAACGCTGGTTCTGGATCACTTTCGGTGCTGGGGCCACGGAGGGTCACCGAGACCGCGATCATGAACGGCCTCGCGCGGTGAGGAGGACCCGCTTGCGGAGCAGGTCGAAGTTGGCTCGACCGAACATCTGCTTCTTCAGCATCTTGATCTTGTTGTTGTGAGCCTTCGACGGCGCCGGAACTGTAGCGGAGGCTAAGAGGACATCTCATTTGGTGAGCCTGCGGTAGCAGATGAGGGTGCAGGCGATGCTCGTGAAGGCCAGAAAGTGCTCGGCCTTGCGTTCGTAGCGG